>NZ_DAIUBO010000269.1:0-4563 GCF_036846665.1 Amaricoccus sp.
CCCGGCGTGGCCGGCGCGGGGCCGTCGTCGCCCGGCTCTCGGGCCCCGGCGCGCGCCGCCTCAATGGCGAAGGGCTGGCGCAGGAAGTCGCCGGTGCGCGTGTCGACGGTGTTCATCCACTGCTCGGCGGTCATCAGCCCGTCGCCGCCCTCCCGGGGCGCCTCGATCCGGGTCTCGGCGCCGCGGTTCTCCTCGTTGTCGAAGACCACCTCGTCGGCGCCGATGCCGGCCTCCTCGCCGGTGTCGGACTGCTCGCGCGCTTCCTCGACGTAGTCGACGATCTCCCTGGCCACGGCGAGATTGCCGGCAGCGCCCGGATAATCCGGGTCGCGTGCGAGCACGGTCTCGAAGGACCGGACCCCGTCGCGGTAGGCGCGGGACTTGATCTGCGCCATGCCCTGGATGAAGGCCGCCTGCGCCGTCTCCACCCGGTCGAGCACCTCGACCGCCGCCGCGTACTGGCCGTCGCGGTAGAGCGCGTAGCCGCGCCAGAGCGGGTCGACGAAAAGCTCCGCCGCCCGGCCGAAATCGCGTTCGCGATAGGCGAGGCGGCCCTGCTGGTCGGGCGTCAGGAACCAGTCGGCGATGCCATCGGCGCGGGCGGGCGCGCCCGCAGGCAGCGCGAACGCCAGCGCCAGCACCGCGGCCCAGCGCATGGTCCAGCCGCGGCGGAACCAGAGCAGCGTCAGCAGCGCCGCCGGCCAGGCGAGCCAGTGGCCTTGGTCGAGCCAGGGCTGGTCGGCGTTCTCGAGCAGCGCCTGGCGATAGGCCGCGTTCAGCATGCCGTCGATGCGGCGGATGTCGGCGTCGTCCGGGGTGACGGCCACCACCGGGACCGCGTCGAGCGCATCGAACCCGCGGTCGCGGACACCCTCGGGCAGCATCGCGAGCACGGCGACCGCCGCGTCGCTGGCGTCCAGCGCGGCGGCATCGGCCGGGTCGAGCCCGTCGGCGACGAAGAGCACGCCGCCCGGCGCATCCTCCTGCGCGAGCAGCGCCTCCGCGAGCGCCAGCGCCTCGACGGCGCGCGCACCCTCGCGCGGCATGATGTCGGGGGTCAGCCCCTCGAGATAGGGCGTCATCACATTCGGATCCTCGGTCATCGGCACGACGCCGTGGGCGCTGCCGGCATAGGCGACGAGCGCGGTGCGGGCGCCGGCGCGAAGCTCGAGCAGATCGCGGATCTTCTGCTTGCCCCGTTCCAGCCGCGCGGGGGCGACGTCGCTCGCCTCCATCGAGGCCGTGACCTCCAGCACCACCACGACCGGTGCCGATTGCGCCACGAAGGGATCGGGCATGCGCGACCAGGTCGGGCCGGCCGCGCCCAGCGCGAGGCAGGCGAGCCCCAGCGCGACTCCGCCGATCGGCATGGGCCGACGCCCGCCCGCCGCGCCGACGGTCAGCGCCGCACGCAGGTGCGGCGCGATGCCGTCGGTCGGCAGGTCGCGGCGGCTGCCGGTGCGGCGCACGATCCACCAGAGCCCGGCGACGACCGGCAAGAGCAGGAGCCAGAGCGGCCGGATGAAATGGAAGGCGTCGAGCGCCACCGCGAAGGAATTCATGCCGCGGTCCTCCGCCGGTCCCGGAGCGCGAGGAAACCCGTTGCCCCGGTGCCGATCAGCGCGGCGAGCGCGAGCGGGATCCAGGCGAGCGACTGCCGCGGGCGGTAGGAGAGCGTCTCGACCTCGCGCGGCGCGAGCGCGTCGATGCGGGCATAGACCTCGCGCAGCCCCGCCTCGTCATCGGCGAAGAAGAACGCGCCCCCGGTCCGCGCGGCGACGTCGCGCAGCGTCGCGAGATCGACCCGGTCCTCGCCGCTCGCCTCGGGATCGCCGACGCCGATGGTGAAGATCGCGACATCCGCGCCCCGGGCGATCTCGGCGGCATTGACCGGGCTCATGCGGCTGGCGGTGTCGTTGCCGTCGGTCAGCAGGATCAGCAGGCGCTGCTCGATGTCGCTCGCCTCGAAGGTTCGGATCGCGAGGCCGATGGCATCGCCGAGCGCGGTATGCGGGCCCGCCATGCCAACCTCGGTGCGGCCGAGAAGCTCCAGGATGGTGCCGAGATCCTCGGTGAGCGGCGCCTGGACATAGGCCCGGGTGCCGAAGACGATCAGCGCCATGCGGTCGCCCTCGCGGCCCTCGACGAAGGCGCGCACCACGTCGCGCACCCCTTCGAGCCGCTGCTTGCGCGTACCGTCCGGCGCCGCGAAGTCGCGGGCGTCCATCGAGCCGGAGATGTCGATGGCGAGCACCACGTCGCGCGCCGCCTTGGTGATCTCGACCGGCTCGCCGACCCGCTCGGGCTGGGCGAGCGCGAGCACGCAGAGGATCCAGGCGGCGAGCGCGGCGGCCATCTGCAGCCGCGTGCGCGACAGCACCACCGCGCCGGGCCCGGGCTCGGAACCGGCGGTATCGACGATGTGGCGGAAAAAGGGGAAGCGCAGCGCCGGCACCCGTTCGCGGTGCGGCGGCACCAGCCAGAGCACGAGGAGCGGCAAGGGCAGGAGCAGGAGCGCCCAGGGGGCGGCGAGCGAGATCACGGTCGCGCCTCGACCCGGTGCCGCCTTACCCAAAGCGCGGCGGCCTCCCCCAGGCCCGGCACCGGCACGGCATCGTCGCGGTAGGGCGCCACGGCGAGCGCCGCGCCCGGCCCCCCGGCGAACCCGCCGCCTCCGGTCGCGTCGAGGAAGGCGAGCCAGTCGCGCCCGGTCAGGCTCGCGACCCTTTCGCGCGGCCAGGCGGCCAGCGCGGTGCGGCGGAGAATACCGGCGATGGCGACGGGATCGTCGCCGGCGGCGGCGAGCTCGGCCAGCGCCGCCCGCCGGTAGGCGTTGGCGCGCCAGCGCCGCCACGCCCGCCAGGCGAGCCACGCGAGCGCCAGCGCCAGGAGTACCGCGAGCACGGCCCATCCCCAGGTCTGCGGCGTCATCGTTACCGGCGGCGGCTCGGCCGGCTCGACGAGCTCATGCAGCAGGTCGATCAGGGTCGTCGGGGCGGGGGCGCCGTCCTCGTTCATCGCGCGCCGAGCCCCATCAGCCGCCGCATCTGCGGCAGCGTCGCTTCGGCGGCCGAGAGCGGCAGCACAGGCACCCCGAAGCGCCGCTGCCAGTCGAGGATCGCCGCCAGCCGGCCGCTCGCCATGTCCCGCAGGCTCCGATGCGCGGCCCGGTCGCCGGTGTCGATCTCGGCCTGGAGCTCGCCGTCGGAGACGACCAGCCGTAGCCCCTCCGGCAGATCCTCGCCGAAGGGGTCGCTGACAAGGCCGAGCACCAGGTCGTTGCCGCGCGAGATGCCGGCAACCAGCCGCTCGGTCTCGGCGTCGACCACGTCGAAGTCGCTCAAGACGATCACCAGGTGGTTCCGCGGCGCGATCCGCGCGACCGCGCGCAGCACGTTCTTCAGCGGCATCGGATCGACGGCCGGAGCATCGGCGCGAAGCAACCCGTTCGCGTCGGCGAGCGCGGTGAGAAACCGGTCGAGCGCCACCCGGCTCCGCTGCGGCCGGATCTCGGCGATCTCCGCGTCGCCGAAGACGATGCCGCCGACCCGGTCGCCCTGGTCGAGGATCCGGAACGCCGCGAGCGCCGCGGCCTCGGCGGCGGTCACCGCCTTCATGTTGAGCTTAGAGCCGAAGAACATCGACATGCGCTGGTCGACGACGATCAGTGACGGCCGGTCGCGCTCCTCGGTCATCACCCGCACATAGGGCTCGCCGGTGCGCGCCGTCACCTTCCAGTCGATGGCGCGCACGTCGTCGCCCGGCAGGTAGCCACGCAGCTCCTCGAAGTTCAGCCCGCGCCCGCGCAGCCGCGACGCGTGCCGCCCGTTCAGCACCGAGCGCGCCGGCTGCCGCGGCAGGAAGGTCAGGCGCCGCGCCCGGCCCTCGAGCGCCCGCAGATGCGCCAGATCGACGCTGACGCGCGGGTCGAGCCCACCCGCCGGCGCCGCCGCCGGTTGCGTGCCAGTGCGTATCCGCGCGGCATCGTCGCGCATTCCGCCTCCTCAGGGCAGCGCCACCTGCCGGATCATCTCCTCGACGACGCGGTCGGGGCTCACGCCCTCGCCCTGCGCCTCGTAGGTGAGCTTCAGCCGGTGGCGGAAGACCTCCGGCGCGATGGCGCGGACGTCCTCGGGGTCGACATAGTCCCGCCCCGCGAGCCAGGCATGGGTGCGCCCGCATCGGTCGAGCGCGAGCGACGCCCGCGGGCTCGCGCCGATCTCGATCCAGCGCTTCAGGTCGTCGCCGAACTCCGCCGGGACCCGGGTCGCGTTCACGAGATCCGCCATGTAGCGCTCCATCGCCTCGGCGACATGGACCGCGCCGATCTCGCGCCGCGCCGCGAAGACCGCCTCCTGCGGGATCGCCGCGCGCGCCTCGGGCTTGGCACCGCCTTCGTCGGCCGCCTCGTTCGCGGCGATCTCCTCGCCCCGGACGAGCTTGATCACCTCCACCTCGTCTTCGACCGGCGGGTAGGTGATGAGCACATGCATCAGGAACCGGTCCATCTGCGCCTCGGGCAGGGGATAGGTGCCCTCCTGCTCGATCGGGTTCTGGGTCGCC
>NZ_DAIUBO010000270.1:0-4514 GCF_036846665.1 Amaricoccus sp.
GAAGCGCCCGCCTGGGGGGCGGGCGGGCGCTGCCCGTGCTGGCGCACGGGCGGGATGTGTGGCGGCATTGCGCGCCTTTCGAGCGGAACGCGCGAGCGCGGAGGCCCCGGGCGCGAGGACGTTGCCGCAGGCAGGAAGATGCGCGCGGATTTGTCTCGCGCCAAATCCGCGAAGGACAGGCGGACCGTCTGGATGCCACTGGCCGGCTCGCGGCTAGCTGCCGGAGCCGGCATCAGCTTTCGCGCGCCAGCCATTTCTCGAGCCAGTGGATGTCGTAGCGTCCGGACTGGAGGTCGGGTTCGTCGAGCAGGGCGTGGAAGAGCGGCATGGTGTTGTCCACGCCGTCGATGATCAGCTCCGACAGCGCCCGGCGCAGCCGCGCCAGCGCGAGGTCGCGGGTGCGGGCATGCACGATCAGCTTGCCGATCAGGCTGTCGTAATAGGGCGGGATCACGTAGCCGTCGTAGATCGCGCTGTCCATGCGCACCCCGAGGCCGCCCGGCGCGTAATAGGTGCGGATCCGCCCGGGGCTCGGCGTGAACTGCGGCAGGCGCTCGGCGTTGATCCGGCATTCGATGGCATGGCCGGCGGGAACGAGGTCGTCCTGGGTGAAGGACATCGGCAGCCCGGCCGCCACGCGGATCTGCTCCTGGACGATGTCGACGTCGTAGATCGCCTCGGTCACGGGATGCTCGACCTGGAGGCGGGTGTTCATCTCGATGAAGAAGAACTCGCCGTCCTCGTAGAGGAACTCGATGGTGCCGGCGCCGGCGTAGTCGATGCGCGCCACCGCCTCGGCGCAGATCTGGCCGATGCGCGCCCGGGTCGCGGCGTCGATGACCGGGGAGGGCGCCTCCTCGAACACCTTCTGGTGCCGGCGCTGCAGCGAGCAGTCGCGCTCGCCGAGATGCACGGCATTTCCCTTGCCGTCGCCGAAGACCTGGATCTCGATGTGGCGCGGCCGGCCGAGGTAGCGCTCGAGATAGACCTCGTCGTTGCCGAAGGCGGCCTTGGCCTCGGAGCGCGCGGTCTGGAAGGCCTGCGCGAGATCCTCGGGGCCGCGGGCGAGCTTCATGCCGCGGCCGCCGCCGCCGGCGGTCGCCTTCACGATCAGGGGGAAGCCGACCTCGCCCGCCACCCGCTGCGCCGCCGCGAGGGTCGGCACCCCGCCGTCGGAGCCCGGGACGCAAGGCACGCCCAGGTCGCGCATGGTTTCCTTGGCGGTGATCTTATCGCCCATCAGCCGGATGTGCTCGGAAGTCGGGCCGATGAAGGTCAGCCCGTGGTCCTCGACGATCTGCACGAAGGCGGCGTTCTCGGAGAGGAAGCCGTAGCCGGGGTGGATCGCCTCGGCGCCGGTGATCTCGCAGGCCGAGATGATGTTCGGCACCGAGAGATAGCTCTGCGTCGCCGGCGGCGGGCCGATGCAGACGCTCTCGTCGGCCATGCGCACATGCATGGCATGGGCGTCGGCGGTGGAATGCACCGCGACGGTGGCGATGCCCATCTCCTTGCAGGCGCGGTGGATGCGGAGCGCGATCTCGCCCCGGTTGGCAATCAGGATCTTCTTGAACATCGGGGTCTCCGGGCCCTCGGCCGCGTCATTCCAGGATGATCAGGGGGGCGCCGAATTCGACCGGCGAGCCGTCCTCCACCAGGATCCGCTTGACCCGCCCGGCGCGCGGCGCGGGGATCTGGTTCATCGTCTTCATCGCCTCGATGATGAGGATCGTCTGGCCCTCGGTCACCGCGTCGCCGACCTTGACGAAGGGCGGCGCCTCGGGCTCGGCCTGGAGATAGGCGGTGCCGACCATGGGCGAGGGCACGACGCCGGGATCCTCGGTCGGGTCGAGCGCCGGCGGCGGCGTCGAGGCCGCGCTGGCGGCTGCCGCGGCATGGGCGGCGGGGGCCGGCGCGGGCGCCGGCGCGGCGAGCACCGGTGCGGCATGCTGTATCTGCCGGGCGACGCGGACGGTCAGCGAGTCGGCGTCGCCGTATTCGCGGTTGACCTCGATCTCGGTGAGGTCGTTGGCGCGCAGCATCTCCGCCAGGGCCTGGATGAAATCGACGTCGGAATCCTGGGGTCGCTTGCTCATCTCATGTTCTGTTCTTGTTATGTGCGGGCCTGGCCGGCCCCTGTCCCGGCAGGATCCTCTATAGGCTGCGCCCGCGAAAGAGGAAAGTGCGGAAATTTCCCGTGGAGTCTTGATCACTCGCTCTCGCGCAGCGCCGCCACCAGGGTCTGCATCTGGTCGAGCGGGAGATAGCCGCGCACCATCTGGTCGCCGAAGACGAAGGTCGGGGTGCCGGAGACCGCGAGGCTCTCGGCGAGCGCCCGCGTCCCGGCGAGGCGGCGGGTCACCTCCTCGGCCTCCATGCCGGCGCGGATCGCCGCGGGGTCGAGGCCGGCGGCGGTCAGTTCCTCGTCGAGCACCGCGTCGTCGATCGGGCCCTGCAGGCCCATCAGCCGGTGGTGCAGCGTCCCATAGGCCTCGGGGCCTTCGGCGAGCAGAGTGGCGATGGCGGCGCGGGCCGCCAGTTCCGAGCCGGGGCCGAGGATCGGCATCTCCTTGACGATCCAGCGGATGTCGCCGTCCTCCGCGATCAGCCGGGTCAGCTCGGGATGGGCGCGCCGGCAGAAGCCGCATTGGTAGTCGAGGAATTCCACCACGGTGACGCTGCCCTCCGGGTTGCCGCCCACATAGGAGAAGCCGTCGTCGAAGATCGCCGCCGCATGGGCCGCGACGAGATCGCGATCGGCCTCGGCGGAGGCGGCCTTGCCCTCCTCCTCGAGCAGGGCGACCATCTCGCGCAGGATCTCGGGGTTCTCCAGCAGATAGGCGCGGATCTCGGCGTGCAGCATCGCGCGATCGGCCTCCGACAGCGTCTCGGAGGCCTGGCCCGCCGGCGCCGCGAGCGACGCTGCGGCGAGGCCCGCCAGGACGGCCAGGGTCGGGAGGGAGGGGAATCGCATGGGCAACCTCACTTCTGCGCGCGGCGCGCGACGGTGATCACATCCTGGGCCTGCAGCCAGCCCGGCGAGCCGGCGGGCAGCAGGCCGGCGGCGCGGCCGGCGTGGCGTTCGGCATCGGCGAAGCGGCCTTCGAGCACGAAGCGTTCCGCCGTGGCGAGCGAGGCCGCGCCCTCGTCGCCGAGACGCGCCTCGGCGAGCGCGAGGTCGCGGTACACGCCCGCATTCGCCTTGTCGAGGGCCGCGGAGCGGGTCAGCACCGCGCGGGCCTCGGCATCGGCCGCGCCATCCTCGAGGTTGAGCAGGGCGCGGCCGAGGCCGGCGAGGATCAGCGGCTCGGCGGGGGCGAGCGCGACCGCCGCGCGATAGGCGGCGACCGCCCCGCCGGCCTGGCCGGATTCGAGCAGGAACTGGCCCTTCAGCTCGTGGTAATAGGCATCCTCGGGCCGCGCGGCGATCAGCGTATCGGCCAGGGCCGCGGCCCGCGCCGGGTCGGGGCGGCGGTGCGCGGCGATCGCCCGGGCGAGCGTGGCCGCCTCGGAGCCGTCGCCGGCGGGATAGCGGCGCTGGACCTCCGACGGGCGCCCGAGGAAGCCGGTGATCTTGGCGACCATGCGGGCGTGCCAGTAGACATCCTCGGGCGATGGCCCGTCGCCGTGGGGCAGGGTGGCGGTCTTCTGCTCCAGGAGGGCGATGCGCTCGCTCCAGAGCGGGTGGGTCAGGGCATAGGGGTCCATGCGCGAGGGCATCAGCGCCTCCTGCCCGCGGAAGAGGTCGAGCACCTCGAGCATGGCCGCCGGGTCGCTGCCGGCCGCGGCCATGTAGCGGATCCCGGCCTGATCGGCGCTCGCCTCCTCGGCGCGGTTGTGGGCGAGCATGCTGCGCTCGGCCGCCTGGCGGCTGCTGCTCGCGATGGCGAGCCCGGCGGTGGGGCTGCCGCCCGCCGTCGCCGCCGCCGCCCCGATCATGCCGATGAGCGCCATGCCGCGCGCGCCCTTCATCGCCTGGTCGCGGCGCGCCTGGTGGCCGCCGGTGATATGGCCGGTCTCGTGGGCGATCACCGCGCGCAGCTGGTCGATCGTCTCGAGCCGCGCGAGCAGGCCGGTGAAGAGGAAGATGTTCTGCCCGCCCGCCACGAAGGCGTTCAGCTCGCGGTCGTTGACGATATAGACATGCACCGAGGCGGGATTGAGCCCGGCCGCACGGAAGACCGGATTGGCGATGCGCGCCAGCGTGCGCTCGACCTCGGCATCGCGCACGAGGCTCTGCGCCGCCGCCCCCGAGAGGGAGGCGGCGAGCGCGAGAAGGCCCAGCAGGAGAATCCGCAGCCGCAGGTCGTCGTCTCCGTCGGTTGCGCCCGCCGGGAAATCATGGCTGAAGGGGGCGCGGCAGATCCTAGGAGACCCAGGGTGCGAAGTTCAAGCCGGGGCGAGGTCGATCCCTTCATTGTGATGGACGTCATGGAGGCGGCGCGGGCCGCGGAGGCGGCGGGGCGCTCGATCATCCACATGGAGGTCGGCCAGCCCGGCACGCCGGCGCCCGC
>NZ_DAIUBO010000271.1:0-4509 GCF_036846665.1 Amaricoccus sp.
GGGCCGCAGGGGGGTCTCGAAGGCGGCGAGGCTGCGGGGCTTGGCCAGGACCTCCTCGCGCTTGGGCTCGGGGCGCGCGGGCGCCGCCGTTTCCTTCGGCAGCACCGCGAGCCGCACCGGCGCCGGCGGCACCTGCTCGTCTCGCTGCGGGGCGGGCGGGCTTGGCGGGGCAGGCTGCGCGGCGGCTCCGGACAGGCGCGCCTGGTAGGCCGCCCGCAGGTCGGCGTCGCGGGCGGCCGCGAGCACGCTCTTGAGCTGGGCGGTGGCGGAATCGGCCCTTGCGATCAGCTGGGTCAGGTCCTGCTTGTTCTCGCGGGTCGCGGCGCGGGCCTCCTCAAGCGTGCCGCGGGCGAGCTCGATCTGCCGGGTCAGGGTGACGATGGCGCCGCCCAGGCCGCGGTCAAGCGACTTCAGCTCGTGCACCCGGCGCGCCAGCACCCAGCAATAGCCGCCCGCGAAGAGCGAGGCGGCCAGAAGCAGTCCGTTCATCAGGACATCCATCGCGAGACCCCTCAGTTCATGACGAATTCGGTGACGAGAAGGTCGCGCACCCGGCCTTCGCCGGTCACGACCTGCACGCGGCGCAGCATCTGCGCGCGCAGCCGTGCCGCCGAAGAGGGCTGTTCAAGGTCGCGGACCTCGACGGCGCGCAGGTAGGTGTTGAGCACGTCGAGCACGCGCGGCATGACCTGGGCCACTTCCTCGGCCCGGTCCGGCTCGACCTCGAGCTGGCCGGTGAAGCGCAGGAACTTCGACGAGGATCCCGGCGGCAGCGAGATCATGATCGGCTCCATCGGCACGAAGGCGACCTTGCCGACCACGGCCTCGACGACGGCGTGCTCGTCCTTGCCGCCGCCCATCAGCGTGTCGGCAAGGCCGGAATAGACCGCGTAGAAGCCGCCGCCGCCCAGCGCGAGCGCGGCCAGCGCGCCCATGAGCAGGCTCTTCTTGCCCGATTTCTTCGGTGCGGCATCGGCATCGGCCGCGGGGGCCTCGGCAGGTTTACTCATGGGACACTCGGCAAGTTACGTTCGCGTTTCGATCGCATCTAACCCCTTCACCACTAACCAAATGTTAAGTCTGTTCAGCCGAATATCGCCCCGACCAGACATGAGCCGCGCGCCGCCAGCGCGGCGTGACCGACAGAAAGTGACCGCCCTGACACAGCTCCGCAACTTCTGGGCCGGCCTCGATTCGCGCCGTCAGCTGATCGCGGTGCTGAGCGCGCTGGCGATCGCCGCCGCGATCTTCGGGATCAGCCGTGTGGCCAGCGCGCCCTCCATGGTGCTGCTCTACTCCGGCCTCGATCCGGTCGCCGCCGGCGAGGTGATCTCGGCGCTGGAGGCCGAGGGCGTGGTCTTCGAGGTCCGCGATTCGGCGATCCTGGTGGAGCGCGCCTCCCGCGACAGGCTGCGCATGGACCTCGCCGCCAAGGGCCTGCCGGCGGGCGGGCCGGCCGGCTACGAGATCCTCGACACCCTTTCGGGCTTCGGCACCACCAGTCAGATGTTCGACGCGGCCTATTGGCGGGCCAAGGAGGGCGAGCTCGCGCGCACCATCACCGGCTCGCCGGAGGTGCGCGCGGCGCGGGTGCATCTGGCCAATCCGGTGTCCCAGCCCTTCTCGCGGGCCGCGACCGGCTCGGCCTCGGTGACGGTGACCATGGCGCGGGGCACGCTCGACGAGGGCCGGGCGCGGGCGATCCGCTACCTGGTCTCCTCCGCGGTCGCCGGCGTGACGCCCGAGGCGGTCGCGGTCATCGATTCCGCGAGCGGCGTGGTGCTGGCCGGCGCCGACGAGGGCAATGCCCTGGCCGCGGGGCGCGACCCCGACGACCGCGAGGAGCGGCTTCGCGGCAATATCCAGCGGCTGCTCGAGGCGCGCGTCGGGCCGGGCCGGGCGATCGTGGAGGTCAATGTCGATGCGGACATGGACAGCCAGACGATCAGCGAGCGGCTGATCGACCCCGACAGCCGGATCGCGATCAGCTCGGAGACCGAGTCTAGCTCCGAGAACGCCCAGGGCGGCAGCGCCGGGGTGACGGTGGCGAGCAACCTGCCCGACGGCGACGTCCAGGGCGGCGGCAACCAGAGCACGCGGCAGGCGAGCCAGTCGACCGAGCGGCAGAATTTCGAGGTCTCCGAGACCCGCCGCGAGCGGGTGATCCTGCCCGGCCAGATCCGCCGGATCAGCGTCGCGGTCATGGTCGACGGCCTGCTGGAGAAGACTGCGGAGGGCGTGGAGACCTGGGTGCCGCGCCCGGCGGCCGAGATCGAGACGCTGCGCATGCTGGTGCAATCGGCGATCGGCTTCGACGCCGAGCGCGGCGACACGGTGACGATCGAATCCCTGCAGTTCACCCCGGCGGCGGAGCAGGGCTCGCTGGTGGAGAGCGGCAGCGAGGGCTTCCTCGATCTGCACGGCGCGCGGCTGGCCCAGGTGGGCGTGCTGGGGATGATCGTGCTCGCACTGATCTTCTTCGTGCTCAGGCCGATGATGGCGCGTCAGGCGCCGGTCGATCTGGCCGAGCTGACCGGACCGCGCGCCCTCGGTCCCGATCCGGTGCGCGCGATCGCCGGAGACCGCGACCTGACCGGCGAGATCCTCGACCTGCCGCCGCAGACGCTGACCAAGGTCGACCGGCTGCGCGAGGTCATCACCAGCCGCAGCGAGGAATCCGCCGCCGTGCTGCGCGCCTGGATCGAATCCCCCGAAGCCCGCAAGGAGCATGCCGGATCATGACCGCCTTCCGCCTCCAGACCTTCACCCCGGCCGAGGGCCTGGGCGGCCGCCGGCAGAGCGAGGCCGAGCGCCGCCTGGAGACGGCGCGGGAGGAAGCCTATCGCGCCGGCTTCGTCGCCGGCCAGGCCGCCGCGACCGAGAGCCATCTCGAAGACGAGACGCGCCTGACCGCCGAGCTCGTCGAGGCGATCGGCGACGCCTGCATGACCAACGAGGCGGCGCGGCGCCATGTGACCGAGAGCCTCGCGCCGGTGCTGCGTGCCCTGGCCACGGCCATCGCCCCGGCCCTGGCCGATGCCGGGATCTGCGACGAGGTCGCGCGGCTCGCGGCGCGTGCCGTGGCCGCCGCGCCCGAGGCGCGGCCGCGGCTGCGCTGCGCGCCCGAGCTCGTGGCCCGCGTCGAGGGCCTGCTCGCCGAGCGTGGCATCGCCGCGACGGTCGAGGCCGCCCCGGAGCTCCTGCCGCGCGAGGCGCGGGTGCTCTGGGACCAGGGCTACGACCGCATCGACCTGGAGGATTGCATCGCGCAGGCGCTGGCCTGCATCGGTGCCCATACCGAGCAGCAGAGCGAAGAAGAAGCAGACGATGAGCAAATCCGATACGGATGACGACGGCCAGCCCGAGGGCGCGGAAGCCCCCGCGGGCGAGAAGCCCGCGCGCCAGCCGGCGCGCGCCGGTGCCTTTCTCGGCGTGCCGATCGAGGTCACCATCTCGGTGGGCAAGGCGCGGCCGCTGGTCAGCGAGCTGGTCGAGCTGCGCCGGGATTCGGTGCTGACGCTCGACAGCTCGATCGACGACCCGGTCGAGCTCTATATCGGAGACCGGCTGATCGCGCGGGGCGAGTTGCAGGAGATCGGCGACGATTCCGGCCGGCTCGGCGTGCGCCTGACGGAAGTGGCCGATTTCTCGAATGAGATCTGATCGCCCGGCGGTCCGCGCGGCGCTTGCCCTCGCGCTGGCCGTCGTCCTCGTGCTGCTCGCGCATGGCGCGCAGGCGCAGAACGTCAGCATCGACTTCGGCGAGGGCCAGTCGATCAGCCTGCGCACGGTGCAGCTCTTCATCCTGCTCACCCTCCTGAGCCTCGCGCCCGGCCTCGCGATCATGGTCACCTGCTTTCCATTCATGGTCACGGTGCTCTCGATCCTGCGCCAGGCCATCGGCGTGCAGCAGGCGCCGCCCAACATGATGATCGTGAGCCTCGCGCTCTTTCTCACCTGGTTCGTGATGGAGCCGGTCTTCACCGAGGCCTGGAGCGACGGCGTCGCACCGATGATCGCCGGCGAGCTCGATCCCGAGGCGGCCTTCGCGCCGACCATGGCGCCTTTCCGCGTCTTCATGGAGGGCCGCGTCGACCCCGACACCATCGCCGAGCTGACCGAGGCGCGGGCGCGCCCGGACGAGGCGGCCGGGCCGGTGCCGCTGTCGATCCTGGTGCCGTCCTTCCTGCTCAGCGAGATCCAGCGCGGGTTCGAGGTCGGCTTCCTGATCTTCCTGCCGTTCCTCGTCATCGACCTGGTGATCGCGGCGATCCTGATGTCCATGGGCATGATGATGGTGCCGCCCGCCGTCGTCTCGCTGCCCTTCAAACTCGCCTTCTTCGTGATCGCGGACGGCTGGAGCCTCCTGGCGGGCGCGATGGTCCGGAGCTACGCACAATGACCGAGACAGCCCTCGTTCCCAGCGGCGGGGCCTACACCCGCGCCCCCCCCCCCCCGAACCGGGACCGGATGGATCCCCCCCCCAGCCCCCCGGCGCCAAATGACCCT
>NZ_DAIUBO010000272.1:0-4505 GCF_036846665.1 Amaricoccus sp.
GACGGCGTCGTTGAAGAGGATCTTGTAGGTGATGGTGGTGCCGGCGGCGAGGGCGGCGCGGATCGCCTGGACGCCGGAATGGTTGTAGGTGCCGTCGCCGAGGTTCTGGAAGACATGGGGGCGCGTGGAGAAGGGCGCCTCGCCTATCCAGTTCGCCCCCTCCCCGCCCATATGGGTGAAGCCCTCAGTGGCGCGGTCCATCCACTGCACCATGTAGTGGCAGCCGATGCCGGCATAGGCGCGGGCGCCGCCGGGCAGAAGCGTCGAGGTATTGTGCGGGCAGCCCGAGCAGAACCAGGGCTTGCGCACCGCGATCTCCTCGGCGTTGTCGGCGTGGAGCGCGGCGTCGAGCACGGTGCGGCGGGCGGCGAGCGTCTCGGTCTCCACGCCCTCCGCCGCGAGCAGGCCGCCGAGCGTATGCGCGATCCGGACCGGATCGAGCGCGGCCTTGACCGAGAAGACCGTCTCGCCGCGCTCGTTCTTCCAGCCGATCACCCGCCGGCCGCGGCGGTCGTCGAAGATCGCCTCCTTGATCTCGACCTCGAGCAGCTTGCGCTTCTCCTCGACCACGATGATCAGCTCGAGATCGTGCGCCCATTCGCGGAACGATTTCATGTCCAGCGGCCAGACCATGCCGATCTTGTAGGTCGAGATGCCGAGCCGGGCCGCCTGCGCGGCGTCGAGCCCGAGCAGCTCGAGTGCATGCACCGTGTCGAGCCACGACTTGCCGCAGGAGACGATGCCGATCCGCGCCCTGGCGTCGCCCCAGACGCGCCGGTCGATGCGGTTGGCGCGCGCGAAGGCCTCGGCCGAGAAGCGCTTGAAATCGTGCATGCGCGCTTCCTGGGCCACGGGCGTGTCGCCGAGCCTTATGTTGAGCCCGCCCTCGGGCATGGCGAAATCGGTCGGGGTCACGATCCGGAGCCGGTGCGGGTCGCCGTCGACCACCTCGGTCACCTCGATGGTGTCCTTGACGCATTTCAGCCCGACCCAGGCGCCGGAATAGCGCGAGAGCGCCCAGCCGAGCAGCGCGTAGTCGAGCACCTCCTGCACGCCCGCCGGCGAGAGGATCGGCATCATCGCATCGACCAGCGCGAATTCCGAATGGTGCAGCGTGGTCGAGCTCTCGCCGGTATGGTCGTCGCCGAGCGCCGCGAGCACGCCGCCCAAGGCCGCGGTGCCGGCCATGTTGGCGTGGCGGAAGACGTCGCCGCAGCGGTCCACGCCGGGGCCCTTGCCGTACCAGAGCCCGAAAACGCCGTCGACGCGGCCCTCGCCGCGCAGCGCCGCCTGCTGGCTGCCCCAGAGCGCCGTGGCGGCGAGATCCTCGTTGAGACCCGGCTCGAACGTCACGTCCGCGGCCGCGAGCTCGCGCTCCGCGCGCATCATCTGCAGGTCGAGGCCGCCGAGCGGCGAGCCGCGGTAGCCGGTGGCATAGCCCGCGGTGGAGAGCCCTGCGGCCTCGTCGCGCGCCTTCTGCATCAGGAGCGCGCGCACCAAGGCCTGGGTGCCGCCGAGCAGCACCTGCCGCTTGGTCAGGTCGAACCGGTCTGCGAGCGAGACGTCGTGCAACATCCTGCTTCCTCGTTCCGGCGGAGGGCCGGATGGGTCGCCCCCTCGAATCTAGGCCGGAAGCGGCGAGGAATGAAGCAAAATCACCGCAATATGACCAATGCTCCGCATATGGAAAGAAAGTATCCGTCCGCCGCCGCGGCGTGAAAGCAAGGACAAAAACCATGACCCCGATCGGAAATCTGTGCTAGGGGCGTCTCGCGCAGCGGATCGGGCTGCGCCTGGCAAGACCTGAAGAGACCGTCATGGACTGGGACAAGCTGCGAATCTTCCACGCGGTCGCCGATGCCGGCAGCCTGACCCATGCCGGCGAATCGTTGCATCTTAGCCAGTCGGCGGTGAGCCGCCAGATCCGGGCGCTCGAGGAGAGCCTCAACACCACGCTCTTCCGCCGCCATGCCCGCGGGCTGATCCTGACCGAGCAGGGCGAGCTGCTCTTCGAGGCGACGCGCACCATGACCAAGCGCCTCGACGCCACGGCGGCGCGCATCCGCGACAGCGAGGACGAGGTCTTCGGGGAGTTGCGCGTGACCACGACCCTCGGCTTCGGCACGCTCTGGCTGCTGCCGCGGCTGCCGCGGCTCTTCGCGCTCTATCCCAATCTCAAGATCGACCTGATGCTCGAGGAAAAGCTCCTCGACCTACCCATGCGCGAGGCTGATGTGGCGATCCGCATGAAGGAGCCGAGCCAGGCCGAGCTGATCCGCCGCCGGCTGATGGACGTGCGCATCTGCTTCTACGCCAACGCCGACTACGTGGCGCGCAACGGCCTGCCGGAGACCGCCGAGGCGCTCGCGGACCATCGCCTGATCACCCAGAGCCCCTCCTCGCCGCAGGTGCGCGCTGGGCTGGAGTTCAGCCAGCCCTTCGTCGCCGCGGCCACCCGGTCGGCGATGACGGTCAATACCTATTTCGGCATCCTGCAGGGGGTGATCCACGGCATCGGCATCGGATCCCTCCCCGATTACGTCACGGCGGACTTTCCCGATCTGGTGCGGGTGCTGCCGGACGTGCAGAGCGCCACGATCCCGGTCTATCTCGCCTATGTCGAGGAATTGCGCCATTCCAAGCGGGTCTGCGCCTTCCGCGACTTCGTTCTGGAGGAGATCCAGAGCTTCCGGCGGCGGGCCCTTCAGGAGGCACCAGAGACCGGCCATGCAATGACACCATAGCTGCCATGCGCAAATTTTGGGCATTCGTTCTTGCGCGCACCGGGATGTGAAGCTATATTACAACTCGAAGTTGGGCCTCCGAATTTCGGATGTGCCTGCTTCACCTCCCTGTTGGACTTGGGCCGAGCCATGCGCTCGGCCTCTTTTTTTCCAACGTCCGTTGGCTGCGACCGCGGCATTTGCGGGTTCCGGCGGGCGGCGTGGCGGCTCCGGTCGATGATCGTGCGGGTCGCATATTTTTGTGATCACGAACGAATCCCATATTTGGCGGCGCAGAATTATGTCCGGCAACACCATACCTCCGCCCGAGTTCCGGGCGGGTAGGCGTCACCACCCCGCCCGGCGGGCACCGCCGGGCAGCGCCCGCCCCGCCCCGTTTCGCCAATGGCTGCGTTATGGGCAAGTCAAGCGGCTTTTCGATCCCGATCGAAGGCTTCGTGGTTGCGGAGCATGGTCCAGAGCACGGTGACGCGGCGGCGCGCGAGAGCGATGAGGGCCTGGGTGTGGGTTTTCCCCTCGCGGCGCTTTCGGTCGTAATAGGCCTTCGAGAGCGGATCCCCCGCGCGCACCGCGCAGAAGGCGCTCTGGAAGAAGATCCGCTTGAGGGCCTTGTCGCCGCCCCTGGCGCGCCGCCAGCCGCGCGCCTTGCCCGATTGCCTGAGCACCGGGGCGAGGCCGGCGGTCGAGGCCAGCGCGTCGGCGGAGGGGAAGCGTGCGATATTGCCGAGATGGGCGAGGAGTTCTGCCGCCAGGATCGCCCCCACCCCCGGCAGGCTCTGGATGAGGGCGCCGTCAGGGTGGCGTTCGAGCAGGGCTTCCAGGTCGCGGTCGAGCCGGGCGAGCCTGGCGCGGGTCTCCAGCGCCTCCACGGCCATCTCGCGGATCATCTCGGCGGTCGCCGCCTCGCCGGGCACGACGATCCGCTGGGCCGCGGCCGCGGCGAGCGCGGCGTCGGCCAGCGCCTCGACCCCGCGCAGATGCGGCGTCTTTCTCAGATGCGCGATGAGGCGCTTCCTGCCGGCGCGGCGGATCTCGGCGGGGGTGACATGGCGCGCGAGCAGCGCCAGCGGCCCCTTGCAGGTGACGTCCAGCGCCCGTTCGAGGCCCGGATGGATGCCGCCGAGCAGCTGGCGCAGCCGGCACAGGCGCCGGGTCTGCTCGGCCACCAGCTCGCGCCGGCGCGCCACCTTCAGCCGCAGCGCGACGAGGGTGTCGTCATCGGGCAGGACCGGCCGCAGGGGCCTGGTGCGAACCAGATCGGCGATGGTGCGCGCGTCCCCGGGATCGGATTTGCGCTCGCCCCCGGCGAAACCCTGGCCCGCCCGGTTGACCGCGATGCCGGGGGTATGGACGAGCGCGAAGCCCTCACCCAGCAGCATGGCTTCGAGAAAGCGCGCAACCGAGCCCACCACGTCCAGCCCGATCACCGCCTCGCCTTCGAGCGCATGAAGCTCCGCCACGAAGCCCTCGATCGCCTCCGGATCGTTCTCGACCGCGCGGTCGAGAACGATCCGGCCACCCGCGTCCATGGCGCAAGCCCAGTGGGTCTGCTTCGCCACATCGATCCCGACGAATATCTTCTCCATCAAGCCCCCCGACCGTTCTCGCCCAACCGCAGTCCCGGCCTCGCCGACATCGCCTTACAAAGCCATCAGCGGCATCGCGTAATCAGTGGTCGAACCCGGACGGCGATGCGGGCGGCCCAGCCACCGAAACCATCGAGGGCAGCGTGCCTCGAAGCCATTCCCGCATCGCCTGCGC
>NZ_DAIUBO010000273.1:0-4473 GCF_036846665.1 Amaricoccus sp.
GCCCGCCGCTGGCGGTGGTGCTGCCGGCCTCCACCGAGGAAGTCGCCGCGGTGCTCAGGCTCTGCCACGGCGAGCGCGTGCCGGTGGTGCCGCGGGGGTCGGGGACCAGCCTCGCGGGTGGGGCGCTGCCGACGGCCGATTGCGTGGTCCTCGGCGTGGCGCGGCTGACGGCGGTGCTGGAGACGGATTACGCGAACCGTTTCATCCGTCTGCAGACCGGGCGGACAAACCTCAGCGTGACCGGGGCGGTGGAGCACGAGGATTTCTTCTACGCGCCCGATCCGTCGAGCCAGCTCGCCTGCGCCATCGCCGGCAATATCGGGATGAACTCCGGCGGCGCGCATTGCCTGAAATACGGCGTGACCACCAACAACCTGCTCGGCGTGACCATGGTGCTGATGGACGGCACGGTGGTGGAGCTCGGCGGCGCGCATCTCGACGCTTCGGGCTACGACCTGCTCGGGGTGATCTGCGGCTCGGAGGGGCAGCTCGGCGTGGTGACCGAGGCGGTGCTGCGCATCCTGAAGAAGCCGGAGGGCGCGCGTCCCGTGCTGATGGGCTTCGGCTCCAACGAGGTCGCGGGCGCCTGCGTGCGCGACATCATCAAGGCCGGGGTGCTGCCGGTGGCGATCGAGTTCATGGACCGGCCCTGCATCCGCGCCTGCGAGGATTTCGCCCATGCCGGCTATCCGGACGTGGAGGCGCTCCTGATCGTCGAGGTCGAGGGCGCGGAGGCCGAGATCGCCGAGCAGCTCGCCAAGATCACCGAGATCGCGCGGCGCCACGATCCCGAGGAGCTGCGCGAGAGCCGCTCGGCGGCGGAAAGCGCGCTGATCTGGAAGGGCCGCAAGGCGGCCTTCGGCGCCATGGGGCAGATCAACGACTACATCTGCCTCGACGGCACCATCCCGGTGAGCGCCCTGCCGGAGGTGCTGCGGCGCATTGGCGAGATGACCGCGGGCTACGGGCTCGCCGTGGCCAATGTCTTCCATGCCGGCGACGGGAACATGCATCCGCTGATCCTCTACGACGCGAATGCGCCGGGGGAGCTCGAGAAGGCCGAGGCGCTGGGGGCCGACATCCTGACGCTCTGCGTCGAGGTGGGGGGATGCCTGACCGGCGAGCACGGGGTCGGCGTCGAGAAGCGCGACCTGATGGCGGTGCAATACGCGCCCGAGGACATCGAGGCGCAGCTGTGGGTCAAGGACGTCTTCGACCCCGACTGGCTGCTGAATCCGGCCAAGGTCTTCCCGCTGGAAAGCTCGAAGGCCCGCCGCGCGGCGTGATCCGGGCCGGGTGCGGGCGGTCGGTCCCACTCCCGACCGTGTCCCGGCAGCCGGCGCATGGCAGTTGCGGCAACGCAGCGAAGCAATCACCCGACGATGAGAGGGCGGCAAGGTCCCGTTGGCCGGGGTCGACCTGACCGGCCGCCGCGCTGGCAAAGGCTGCATCGGTCAGCCGAAGGGACCGCGGTGGCGGTTCAGTCCCGTGGGCCGTCGGGGCGGGTGAGCACGAAGGTTGCGGCACCGGCGAGGCAGGCGGCCTGGATGGCGAGGAGGCGGAGTGGCAGGCCGGCAAGGAAGCTGAGCGCGAGGGTCAGGGCCATGAGTGCCGTGGCCAGCCGTTTGGCGCGCGGGGCGATGGCGCCGTATCGCTCCCAGTCGCGAGTCGGCGGGCCAAAGCGCGGATGGGTCTCGAGCCAGTGGTGCAGGCGGGGCGAGCCGCGGGCGAAGGCGAAGGCCGCCAGCAGCACGAAGGGCGTCGTCGGCAGCAGCGGCAGCAGGACGCCGATCGCGCCGAGCGCGAGGAAAGTGCTGCCCATCCCGGTCCAGAAGATGCGACCCAAGACTGTCTCCCGACGATTGCCTCTCCCCGGTAAGGATAGTGCGCCCGGGCCATCATTGCGATGGCTTGCCTTGCTTCGGTGTTTGCGGACATGATCGGGCAGGGAGGCGATGGCCGCGACCATGACCGAATTCCAGCCGCATACCGAGGCGGAGCTCGCCGAACTGATCCGCGAGGCGGGGGCGCGGGGCGGGGGCTTCGCGATCCGCGGCGGCGGCACGCGCGCAGGACCCGCTGCGGAGGGGGCGGCACGGCTCTCCACCGCGGGCCTGAGCGGCATCAGCCTCTACGAGCCCGGTGCGCTGACGCTGGTGGTGCGGGCCGGCACGCCGCTCGCCGAGGTCGAGGCGGCGCTGGCGGCGGAGGGGCAGGTCCTACCCTTCGAGCCCTGGGACGCGCGGGCACTGACCGGACGGACCGGCATGCCGACAATCGGCGGGGTGGTGGCGACCAACGCCTCCGGGCCGCGGCGCATCCAGGCCGGCGCCTGCCGCGACAGCATGATCGGCATCCGCTTCGTCGACGGCACCGGGGCGGTGGTCAAGAACGGCGGGCGGGTGATGAAGAACGTCACCGGGCTCGACCTCGTCAAGCTGCTCGCGGGAAGCCACGGCACGCTCGGGGTCATCACGGAAGTGGCGTTCAAGCTGCTGCCCGGGCCCGCGGTCACCGCGAGCGTGGTGCTCGACGGGCTTCCTGCCGAGGAGGCGGTCGGGGCGATGACTGCAGCGCTCGGCACGCCCTTCCAGGTCTCGGCGGCGGCGCATCTGCCCGCGGGGGCGGGGGAAGCCTCGGCCACGCGGCTGCGGCTCGAGGGTCTCGCCGGCTCGGTGGCCTACCGCACCAGTGAGCTGGCGCGCGCGCTCCGGCGCTTCGGGGCGGCGCGCGTGGTGGAGGGTCCGGGCGACTGGCCGGCGATCCGCGACGCGGCGCGGCTCGGCGGGCGCGAGGGCGCGGTCTGGCGGATCTCGGTCAAGCCCACCGACGGCGCGCGGGTCGCGGCGCGGCTCGGCCCGGCGGAGGTGATGCTCGACTGGGGCGGCGGGCTGATCTGGGCGCTGGCGCCGGAGGATTTCGACCTGCGGGCCGCGCTCGCCGGCGTGCCGGGGCATGCGACGCTGGTGCGCGCCGGCGCCGAGGCCCGCGCCCGATGGGGCGTCTTCCATCCCGAGTCGCCGCCGGTGGCGGCGATCGCGGCCGGGTTGCGCGCACGCTTCGATCCGAAGGGCGTGCTCAATCCCGGGCTGATGGCGCCACGCGAACCGGTCCCGGCCTGAGCGGAGGGGTGCGATGCAGACGAATTTCACCCCCGAGCAGCTGCGCGACCCCGGCATCGCGCGGTCGAACGAGATCCTGCGCGCCTGCGTGCATTGCGGCTTCTGCACCGCGACCTGTCCGACCTACCAGGTGCTCGGGGACGAGCTCGACAGCCCGCGCGGGCGCATCTACCTCATCAAGGACATGCTGGAGGCGGGGAGGCCGGCGGACGAGAAGACCGTCCGGCACATCGACCGCTGCCTGAGTTGCCTCGCCTGCATGACGACCTGCCCCTCGGGGGTGCATTACATGCATCTGGTCGATCACGCGCGGGATCACATCGAGCGCACCTACCGGCGGCCGCGCTTCGAGCGGTGGCTCCGCTGGACGCTCGCGCGCATCCTGCCCTATCCGCGGCGGTTCCGGCTGGCCCTGCTCGGGGCCAGGATCGGGCGGCCCTTCGCGGGGCTTCTGCCCGATCCTCGGCTGAGGGCCATGCTCGAGATGGCGCCGAAGTCGATCCCGCCGGTCAGCCGCATGGACGACCCGCAGGTCTTTCCGGCCGAGGGCGCGCGGCGGCGACGGGTGGCGCTGATGACCGGCTGCGCCCAGCGCGCGCTCAACACCGACATCAACGAGGCGACGATCCGGCTCCTGACGCGGCACGGCTGCGAGGTGGTGATCGCGGAGGGCGCCGGCTGCTGCGGGGCGCTCACTCATCACATGGGAAAGACTGCGGAAAGCCATGCTTCGGCTGCGAAAAACATCCGGGCATGGATGCGTGAGGTCGAGGGCGCGGGGCTCGATGCCATCGTCATCAACACCTCCGGCTGCGGCACCACGGTCAAGGATTACGGCCACATGTTCCGCAACGACCCCCTAGCCGCGGAGGCGGCGCGGGTGGCGGGGCTGGCGCGGGACGTGAGCGAGGTGATGGAGGATCTCGGGCTCGCCGCCGTCGAGGCGCCGCCGCTGCGCGTCGCCTATCACGCCGCCTGCTCGCTCCAGCACGGCCAGCAGATCCGCTCGGCGCCCAAGGCGCTGCTGAAGGCCGCCGGCTTCGAGGTGGTGGAGCCGCGGGACGCGCATCTCTGTTGCGGCTCGGCGGGGACCTACAACCTGATGCAGCCCGAGATCTCCGCCGCGCTCAAGGCGCGCAAGCTCGCGACCCTGCTCGAGCGCGGCCCGGAGGTGATCGCCGCCGGCAACATCGGCTGCATGATGCAGATCGGCTCGGCCACGTCGGTGCCGGTGGTCCATACCGTCGAGCTGCTCGACTGGGCGACCGGCGGGCCGAGGCCGCCAGCGCTCAGCGGGCGGTGAGGCGCATCCTCCTTCTCGCGCTCTTCCTGGCGGCGCTGCCGCTCGCGG
>NZ_DAIUBO010000274.1:0-4443 GCF_036846665.1 Amaricoccus sp.
CGATGCCCCCGCCGATGATGATGACGTCCGCGGGCATCCGGGCGGCTCAGCGGGGGGGGGGGGGCCCGGTGGCCCGGGGGGGCTCGCGGACCCTGGAGGGAAGGGCCAGGGGCCCGCCGGCACCGGCCCTCCGCATCCCGGGCGCGAGCGCCGGGACGGCATCCTTCCAGGTCACGGTCATTGCGATGGCCCCTCCGGTTCGACGACCCGGCTCTATCCCGCCGCAGGGCCCGCCTCAATCCCCCAGACGGGCGAAGGATCGGGCCGGAAGGGTGCTGGCTTCGCCGACCTTCTTCGCGAGAGAGCGTTTGAATTGGCGGCGCCCGGTGGCGCATAGCTTGGCCGGGCCCTCCGGATCGTCGCGGAGGGGTGTCGACCCGGGATGGCGAGGAGGAGAGGTTTCATGGCGACCCGCCGCAAGGTCATCGTCAGCTGCGCGCTGACCGGTGCGATCCACACGCCCTCGATGTCGCCGCATCTGCCGGTGACGCCCGAGGAGATCGTCGCCGAGGGACGGCGCGCGGCGGAGGCCGGGGCCGCGATCCTGCACGTCCATGCCCGCGACCCGCGGACCGGGCGCCCCGACCAGTCCGTCGCCGCCTTCGGGCGGATCCTGCCCGGGCTCAAGGCGACGGGCGCGGTGATCAACGTGACCACCGGCGGCGCTCCCTACATGACGGTCGCGGAGCGGGTGGCGCCGGCGGCGCATTTCGCGCCCGAGCTCGCCTCGCTCAACATGGGCTCGATGAACTTCGGCCTCTATCCGATGCAGGCGCGCTATCCGCATCTCGCGCAGGATTGGGAGAACGAGCATCTGGAGAATTCCCGCGATCTGGTTTTCCGCAATACCTTCAAGGACATCGAGTTCGTGCTTTCCACCTGCGGCGGCAACGGCACCCGCTTCGAGTTCGAATGCTACGACATCGGCCATCTCTATTCGCTGCGCCACATGCTCGACCGCGGCAAGGTGGCGGGCCGGCTCTTCGTGCAATCGGTCTTCGGGCTGCTCGGCGGCATCGGCGCGCATCCCGAGGACGTGCAGATGATGCGCCGCACCGCCGACCGGCTCTTCGGCGAGGGCTACGCATGGTCGGTGCTCGGCGCGGGCGCGAACCAGCTCCGCATCGGCGCGATGGCGGCGGCCATGGGCGGGCATGTCCGCGTCGGGCTCGAGGATTCGCTCTGGGTCGGGCCGGGCGAGCCGGCGACGTCCTCGGCCGACCAGGTCGCGCGGATAAGGCTCGTCCTCGACGGCCTCGGCCTCGACCCCGCGACCCCCGACGAGGCCCGCGCCATGCTCGGGCTGAAGGGCGGCGAGGCGGTGGGATTCTAGCGCAGGGGCTTCGGCGGCCCCCGGGGCGCCTTGCGCCGGCCATGGGCGCGGGGCAAGATGCGGGACGCTTGAAAGCAGGCTGGGGCAGGGCCATTTGCTCCACGAGAAAGCGTTCCGCGGCCGCATTCGGGGCGGGGGGCTTTGCTGGGAAAAGGACAAACACATGAGTGAACCGAGCAGTTCGACCCATCCTGTTCTGCCACTGCGCGACATCGTGGTGTTTCCGCACATGATCGTGCCGCTCTTCGTCGGCCGCGAGAAATCCGTGCGCGCGCTGGAAGCGGTGATGAAGGACGACAAGCAGATCCTTCTGGCGAGCCAGAAGGATCCCTCCGAGGACGAGCCGCGGGCCGCGGGCATCTTCCGCGTCGGCGTGCTGGCCAATGTGCTGCAGCTCCTGAAGCTGCCCGACGGCACCGTGAAGGTGCTGGTGGAGGGCAAGAGCCGCGTCCGGATCACCGAATTCGTGGCCAATTCCGCCTATTTCGAGGCGGTCGCCGAGCCCGTCGCGGAGACCGAGCGGGATCCCGCGGCGATCAAGGCGCTGAGCCGTGCCGTGGTCGAGGAATTCGAGCGCTACGCCAAGCTCAACCGCAACATCCCCGACGAGGCCGTCACGGCGGTCGCCGAGGACATGGCGCCGGCCAAGCTCGCGGATACCATCGCGGGCCATCTCGGCGCCAAGCTCGAGGAGAAGCAGAAGCTGCTCGAGGAGCCCGACGTGGGCGAGCGGCTCGAGGTGATCTACGGCATGATGCAGGGCGAGATGTCGGTCCTGCGCGTCGAGAAGAAGATCAAGAGCCGGGTGAAGAACCAGATGGAGCGCACCCAGCGGGAATATTACCTCAACGAGCAGATGAAGGCGATCCAGCGCGAGCTGGGCGGCGGCGGCGAGGGCGAGGGCCACGACGACGCCACCGAGTTCGAGGAGCGCATCGGCAAGACCAAGCTCTCCAAGGAAGCCCGCGAGAAGGCGCTGGCGGAGGTCAAGAAGCTCCGCTCCATGTCGCCGATGTCCGCCGAGGCCACGGTGGTGCGCAACTATCTCGAATGGATGCTGTCGATCCCCTGGGGCAAGAAGAGCCGCATCCGCAAGGATCTCGGCCTCGCCCAGAAGGTGCTCGACGACGACCATTACGGGCTGGAGAAGGTCAAGGACCGCATCATCGAGTTCCTGGCGGTGCAGTCGCGTTCCGACAAGCTGCGCGGGCCGATCCTCTGCCTCGTCGGGCCTCCCGGCGTGGGCAAGACCTCGCTCGGCAAGTCGGTGGCCAAGGCCACGGGGCGCGAGTTCATCCGCATCTCGCTCGGCGGCGTCCGGGACGAGGCGGAGATCCGCGGGCATCGGCGGACCTATATCGGCTCGATGCCCGGCAAGATCATCCAGTCGATGAAGAAGGCCAAGACCGTCAACCCGCTCATCCTGCTCGACGAGGTCGACAAGATGGGCCAGGACTTCCGCGGCGATCCGGCCAGCGCCATGCTCGAGGTGCTCGACCCCGAGCAGAACGCGACCTTCGCGGATCACTACCTGGAGGTGGAATACGACCTCTCGAACGTGATGTTCATCACCACGGCGAACACCTACAACATGCCGCGGCCGCTCCTGGATCGCATGGAGATCATCTCGATCTCGGGCTATACCGAGGACGAGAAGGTCGAGATCGCCAAGCAGCACCTGCTCGCCAAGCAGTTGAAGGGGCACGGGCTGAAGGCCGGCGAGTTCGAGCTGACCGACGCGGCGCTGCGCGACACCGTGCGCTACTATACCCGCGAGGCCGGGGTGCGGAACCTCGAGCGCGAGATCGCCAAGCTCTGCCGCAAGGCGGTGACGGAGATCGTCAAGGGCAAGGTGGAGAAGCTCGTCGTCACGCCCGAGAACCTCGAGGAATTCCTCGGGGTGCGCCGCTTCAAATACGGCCTGGCCGAGGAAGCCGACCAGGTGGGCGTGGCGACGGGGCTCGCCTGGACCGAGGTGGGCGGGGATCTGCTCTCGATCGAGGCGCTGAAGCTGCCGGGCAAGGGCCGGATGAAGACCACCGGCACGCTGGGCGACGTGATGAAGGAATCGATCGACGCCGCCTCCTCCTGGGTGCGGTCGAAATCGCCTGCGCTCGGGATCCGGCCGCCCCTGTTCGAGACGGCGGACATCCATGTGCACGTGCCCGAGGGCGCGACGCCCAAGGACGGCCCTTCGGCGGGCATCGCGATGGTCACCTCCATCGTCTCGGTGCTGACCGGCATCCCGGTGCGCCGCGACGTGGCGATGACCGGCGAGGTGACGCTGCGCGGCAACGTGCTGCCGATCGGCGGGCTGAAGGAGAAGCTGCTGGCGGCGCTCCGGGGCGGCATCACCACGGTGCTGATCCCGGCCGACAACGTGAAGGATCTGCGCGAGATCCCGGACAACGTGAAGAACGGGCTGGAACTGATCCCGGTCTCGAACGCCACGGAGGTCCTGAAGCACGCGCTGACCCGGGCGCCCGAGCCGATCGAATGGGACGAGGCCGCGGAGGCGGCCAAGCTCCAGCCGCCGCCGGGCGCTGCGGGCGACAACATGGCGCCCCCGGCGCATTGATGTGAAAGGCGCGGGCCGTCCCTCGTGGCGGCCCGTATTGCGTGCGGCGCCTCTTGCGGCGGCGCGGCAATGCCGCTATCAGGCGCACCGGCGGGCGATTAGCTCAGTGGTAGAGCGCTTCGTTCACATCGAAGATGTCGGCAGTTCGAACCTGTCATCGCCCACCATCTCCCCTCCCGGCTTTCCGGCGATCCGCCGCCCTGCGGGTGCTGCCGCCGGGCCGGGCGTTCGGCCCCTTCTGCGGGCGTCCCCATGGGGACAGGCTGTAACGCATTAAGAAACAAGGGAAAATGTGTTAACGCGGCGAAATCGTCGCGGCGAGCTTGGTCCCGCGCAAATGCCCGAGCCAAAGGTCGGGGTGGAATGGACCGCGGGGATGATTGCGAACTTCGGGTGCTCGCTTTTGACCGGGGCCTGCCGGCCGCGGCGATGCCGCCTTCCCCCGCGGATTTGGCGGACTACCCGCCGACGGTGAAACCCGACCCCCCTCGGCCTCCGCGCTCGCGCGCGTCCCTCCGACGAACCGGCGCGA
>NZ_DAIUBO010000275.1:0-4440 GCF_036846665.1 Amaricoccus sp.
CCCGCCGATGACGGGCGGGCGCGGCGCATGCTCGGCGAGGCGGAGGCGGCGGATTTCCGTGGCGTCGGCCGGCTGAACGTGGCGGGCCGGCGGTTCTGCACCGCGGCGCTCGTCTCGGACCGGCTCGCGGTGACGGCGGCGCATTGCCTCTATCATCCCCGCACGTTCCGGCCGGTGCCGCTCGCCGAGCTGCGCTTCGTCGCCGGGCTGCGCCGCGACGCGCATGCGGCGCTGCGCGGCGTGGCGCGGGCGGCGGTCCCGCCGGACTACGTCTATGACGGCGAGCCGAGCTTCGAGAACCTGCGACGGGACATCGCGCTCCTGGAGCTCGACGCCGCCATCCCGGCGGAGCAGGCGCTCGCCTTCCGCCCCGGTCCGATGCCCGGGGACGGGGCGGTGATCGAGATCGTCTCCTATGCCCGCGACCGGGCGCAGGCGGCCTCGATCCAGGACGGCTGCCGCATCGTCGCGCGCATCCGTGAGGTGGCCGCACTCGATTGCGAGGTCAATCTGGGCGCCTCGGGCGCGCCGGTGCTGGTGCTCGGCAAGGCGGGCAGGGAGCTCTGGGCGGTGGTCTCCTCGATCGGGGCGACGGTCTCGGGCGGCGAGGTGACGCTGGCGGTGCTGGCCGCGCCCGAGCTTGCGGCGCTCGAGGCGGCGCTCGCCGGGGCGGTGCCGGATTCCGCAGGCACATCACCTGCTTCGGAGCCTTGAAAGCCCCGGCGGGCCATCCCAGATAATCGCTGTCCGGCGCCGCGGAGCGGGCCGTTTCCACTGCAAAGGGCCTGTCCCGAGGGAAGGTCCGAACCCTGTATCGCTTCTGAAGGAGGATGCATCATGCGTCATTTCGACCTCACCCCCCTCTATCGTTCGACCGTCGGCTTCGACCGTCTCGCCTCCGTGCTCGACCAGGTCATGGCCTCCGACGTGGGCTCGAACGCCTATCCGCCCTACAACATCGAGAAGACCGGCGAGGATGCCTATCGCATCACCATCGCCGTGGCCGGGTTCTCGGAGACCGAGCTTTCCATCGAGGCCCGCGACGGCCAGCTGGTCGTGACCGGGCGCAAGGCCGAATCCGAGGACAAGGCCAATTTCCTGCATCGCGGCATCGCCACGCGCGCCTTCGAGCGGCGCTTCCAGCTCGCCGACCATGTGCGGGCGGAGAATGCGGTGACCGAGAACGGTCTGCTGCACATCGACCTCGTGCGCGAGGTGCCCGAGGCGCTGAAGCCGCGCAAGATCGAGATCGCGGGCAAATCCGCGATCGAGGGCAAGGCCGAAGCCGCCGCCTGAGCCCGCCGCCTCCACGAGATGCCCGAACGGCCCGCCCCGGCGGGCCGTTTCCTTTTCTGTCCCCTGCAAGGACCCATCGGTGCGGGGCGAATGCCCAGTGCCGATGCTTGCCTTCGATGGTGGAATGTGAGCTTCTGAGCATTCGGGCATAGATGGGGAGCGCCGGATGATCGCGCCGGAGGTCTTGGTTGCTTACTCTCTGATCGTTCTCGGCTTTGTCTTCGTCCCCGGCCCGGCAACCCTGCTGACGGTCGCTCGCGCGACGACGTCCGGAACGAAGGTCGGCATCGCGACGGGTGCGGGCATCACCGTTGGCGACTTCCTGCATACCATCATGGCCGTGGTCGGCATCTCAGCGATCATCGCGGCCTCCGCGACGCTCTTCACCATCGTGAAGTATCTCGGTGCGGCCTATCTGGTCTATCTCGGCCTGAAGGCGGCTTTCGAGAAGGGAGCGGTCGACCTCGGGCAAGGCCGCGTCCCGATCTCCGCACCCCAGGCGTTCCGGCAGGCGATTCTGGCCGAGGTCCTGAAC
This sequence comes from Amaricoccus sp., assembly GCF_036846665.1. Lineage (NCBI taxonomy): Bacteria > Pseudomonadati > Pseudomonadota > Alphaproteobacteria > Rhodobacterales > Paracoccaceae > Amaricoccus > Amaricoccus sp. Next base: position 1,832 of record NZ_DAIUBO010000275.1, read on the forward strand.
CCCAAGACCGCCCTTTTCTTTCTGGCTTTCCTGCCGCAGTTCGTTGCGCCGGAGAAAGGTCGCATTGTCCTGCAACTGACGATCCTGGGCCTGACCTTCGCGCTGATCGGGCTCTTCAGCACCGTCGCCTACTCGCTCGCCGCAGGCCGTCTCGGCAATTTCCTCCGACGGAATCCCACGGTTCTCAAATGGCAGGGCAAGGTCGTTGGAGGCGTCTACTGCGCCCTCGGGATCCGTCTGGCGCTGCAGCAGCGATAGGCTGAAACGCGTCCGGCAGCAGCGAGGCCCCACGGAGCCGGAATGCCCGGACGCGACCCCGTCTTGGCCGCGGAGTCGATTCCGTGCCCCGCGCGGCCATTTGCCTATCCCGTCGATGCGGCGCGGGTCGGACGAAAGGGCCGCCGGGACGAGCGCGCAGGTTGCGCCGGGGCAGCCCCAGTCGGGGCGCGGGACCTCCGTCCCGACGTAGAAAGGCCGCGTCCGGGCGGGCGCGGCCCCTGACGCAATCCTGCGGCGACGATCAGCCCTGGCGGGCCTTGAAGCGGCGCTGGGTCTTGTTGATGACGAAGATGCGCCCCTTGCGGCGCACGACGCGGCAATCGCGGTGGCGCTGCTTCAGGGAGCGAAGCGAGTTTCTGACCTTCATGGCCTCTCTCCTCTTGCGGCGCGCGGCCCGGCCTGCGCCTCGGGTTTCAGACGGCCCTTGCGGGCGCGCCCCGGATGATCGCCGGGGAAATGGTGGGCGTAACTGGGATTGAACCAGTGACCCCTTCGATGTCAACGAAGTGCTCTCCCGCTGAGCTATACGCCCGAAGAACGGAGTGGCTCCGCTTCGATGCCGCGTCCATATACGCAGCCGCAATGGGGTTCAAGTGATTTTGCCTCACGGCCCAGAGAGGCTATACTCCGCCGTCGCCTCCGGGGTTGCCGAATGAACGAGCAGGTCTTTTCGCTACGGATGCCGGTCGAGCGCACATCCTGCGCGGTGTTCAATTCCCCGCACAGCGGGCGGGACTATCCGGCCGCCTTCCTCGGATCGAGCCGGCTCGATCCCTTGCAGATCCGCTCGTCCGAGGATGCCTTCGTGGACGAGCTCTTCACGCGGGCGCCGGAATGCGGCGCGCCCCTGCTCGCGGCGCGGGTGCCGCGGGCCTTTCTCGACCTCAACCGCGGCCCCGAGGACCTCGATCCGGTGCTGATCGACGGTGCGGCGCGGCGCGGCGTCAATCCGCGGATCGTGGCGGGGCTCGGGGTCATCCCGCGGGTCGTCGCCGAGGGACGCCCGATCATCGAAGGCAAGCTGACGCTCGCCGAGGCGGAGCGGCGCATCGCGAGCTACTGGCATCCCTATCACGCCGAACTCGCCGCGCTGATTGACGGCGCGCGGGCGCGCTTCGGCAGCGCCATCCTCTTCGACTGCCATTCCATGCCCCATGACGCGCTCGCCTCGGCGCCGGTGGTCTGGGGCCGGCGGCCGGACGTGATCCTCGGCGACCGTTTCGGCGCGGCCTGCGACCGCTGGCTCGTCGACGCCGCCACCGAGATCTTCACGGCGGCGGGCTTCGCGGTCGCGCGCAACGCGCCCTTCGCGGGGGGCTACATCACCCAGGCCTACGGGCGACCGCGGATGGGCGTGCATGCGCTGCAGATCGAGATCGACCGGGCGCTCTACATGGACGAGGCGCGGGTCGAGCGGCTGGCCTGCTTCGAGGCGATCCGGGGCCGGATCGGTGCCGCGGTCGCCCGGTTGAGCGCGCTCGGGCCCCGCGAGATGCGCGTGGCGGCGGAATAGCGGCTTCGGAAAAAAAGGGGCCGTGCACGAGGCACGGCCCAAGTTTAGGGAGGAAACGCCCATAGGGCGTGTATGATGCAACGCATCACGGATATGAGTTTATGTCGCGCCGCAGCATAGTCAACGGGTGCAGTGCAAAAAAACCCGAAAAAAGCGCCTGAGCGGAGATCCCGCCCAAATTTCGGGCAAATGCCCGGCTCAGGGCAGGTTCCTAGCGGATCGAGCGGCCGAATCGGATCGAGTCGCGACCAAATCTGGCGCGAATCCGGTCGGCTGTACGCTCGGCAGCGACAATACGGGTGCCGGAGCGGTCGAGGAAATCGTCGCCGGGGTCGCAGGCGGCTTCAGGAACCAGCCCGGCGAGGCCGATTCCGATCAGACGGAAGGGCGCCTGACCCATGTCGCGGCGCAGCAAAGGCAGGGCAATCCGATAGATCCGTTCGGCCATCTGGCTCGGGGCGGACAGCGCCTGGCGGCGGGTGAGGATGCGGTGGTCGGCCCGCTTGAGCTTCAGCGTCACGGTGCGGCCGCCCAGTCCCTTGGCCTTGGCGCGGGCGGAGACCTGCTCGGCGAGCGACCAGAGATGCCAGCGCAGGGTCCCCTCGTCGGCGAGATCCTCGGCGAAGGTGGTCTCGTGGGAGATCGACTTGATGGCCCGGTCGGGGGTGACGGGGCGGTCGTCGGCGCCCTGGGCGAGATGCCAGAGGCGGTCGCCGAGCGATCCGAAGCGGCGGATCAGCCATTTGCGGTCGCGGGGGCGAAGGGCGGCGAAGCCGCGCAGCCCCCCGGCCTCCAGCGCCCGCACCGCGGCCCCGCC
>NZ_DAIUBO010000276.1:0-4425 GCF_036846665.1 Amaricoccus sp.
CGTCACGCCGAAGGCGTGCCTCCGGCACGACGCGGGCGCTTCGCTCCCGCCCGGGTCGGGCGCTGCCCTCGTCTGTTGGCGGGACGGTCGTATCGGGAACAATGGACTCCAACTGCCATCCCCCTGACACCGGACCATCCTGCGGCCCTCCCTCGCCACCCCCGGCCCCGCGCAACAGCCGGGGTATCTTCGGCCCGGATCCCGTCTTGCCCGTTGCGCGCCGCCGGCCGACGCGCGAGAATCACGATGATGGCGCGGCACCGATCCGCCGCGCTCCCGCCAGAGGCCCGCCGAGCGGGCGCAGAGGAGGACATGTCCCGTGGTCGAGGCCCTGCTCCGCCGCAACGCCACCTGGGCCGAGGGCATCGCCCGCACCGACCCAGGCCTCTTTCCGCGCCTCGCCGCGCAGCAGGCGCCGGAATTCTTCTGGATCGGCTGCTCGGACAGCCGCGTGCCGGCCAATGTCGTCGCCGGACTCGATCCCGGCGAGGTCTTCGTGCATCGCAACGTCGCCAATGTGGTGCATTCCTCCGATCTCAACCTGCTCTCGGCGCTGGAATTCGCCGTGGAGGCGCTCGGGGTGCGCGATATCATCGTCTGCGGCCATTACGGCTGCGGCGGGGTGCGGGCGAGCTGCGAGAACGCGCATCACCGGCTGGTCGACCACTGGATCGAACCGATCCGCCGGCTGTCGGTGCAGCATGCGCCGGAGCTCGACGCCCTGCCGAGCGCCGAGGCGCGGCTCGACCGGCTCTGCGAGATCAACGTCCGCGACGGCGTCTCGCGCGTCGCCGAGACCCCGATCATGCGCGCGGCCTGGGAAGGTGGCGCCAGGGTGCGCATCCACGGCCTGATCTACGGCATCCGCGACGGGCTGCTGCGCAACCTCGACTGCACCATCGCGCCGCTCCCGGCCTGACCCCGCCCCGGGCGGCCCGGGGCGAAATCGGGACGGCCCGGCGATTTCCGCTTGTCCGGGCCCCGGGTCGATGCAACGATTCCGGACACTTCCGACAACAGGGAAACAACAGGGGAAACCGACGATGACGACGAGATCCCATGCCTGGTCGCGGCGCGGCGTGCTTGCCGGCGGCGGCGCGGTCCTGACGGCATCCTTCCTCGCGCGGCGGGCGCGCGCCGCCGATCCGCTGAAGGTGGCGGCGATCTACACCGTCCCGGTGGAACAGCAATGGGTCAGCCGCATCCACATGGCCGCCAATGCCGCGGCCGAACGCGGCGACATCGAATACGTCTTCTCCGAGAACGTCTCGAATTCCGACTACGACCGGGTGATGCGGGAATATTCCGAGGCCGGCAACGGCCTCGTCATCGGCGAGGTCTTCGGGGTCGAGCAGGCCGCGCGCGAGGTGGCGGCGGATTATCCCGATACCGCCTATCTCATGGGCTCGAGCTTCCCGCCCGATCCGGCGCTGGCCAATTTCTCGGTCTTCGACAACTACATCCAGGACGCCTCCTATCTCAGCGGCATCATCGCCGGGGCGATGACCGGCTCGGGCCGCATCGGCATGGTCGGCGGCTTCCCGATCCCCGAGGTCAACCGGCTTATGCATGCCTTCATGCGGGGGGTTGAGGAATCCCAGACCGACGTTGCCTTCCAGGTCGCCTTCATCGGCAGCTGGTTCGATCCGCCCAAGGCCAAGGAGACCGCCTTCGCCATGATCGACAACGGCGCGGACGTGATGTACGCGGAGCGCTTCGGCGTCTCCGATGCCGCCGCCGAGCGCGGCGTGCTGGCGATCGGCAATGTCATCGACACCCAGGCCGATTATCCCGAGACCGTCGTCGCCTCGGCGCTCTGGCATTTCGAGCCGACGCTCGACGCCGCCATCGCCGCGGTCCGGGACGGCAGCTTCACCGCCGCCGATTACGGGGTCTATTCCTTCATGATCAACGGCGGCTGCTCGCTCGCGCCGCTCGGCACCTTCGAGGGCAAGGTGCCCGAGCCGGCGATGCAGGTGGTGGCCGAGCGCCAGGCGCAGATCATGTCGGGCGAACTCGTCGTGGAGATCGACGACAGCGAACCCGCGTCGAGCTGAATGGGGCAGGCGGCGCCGGTCGTCCTGCGGCTCGAAGGCGTCACCAAGCGCTTCGGGCCGCTGACCGCCAATGACGCGATCTCCTTCGAGCTGCGCCGCGGCGAGGTGGTGGCGCTCCTGGGCGAGAACGGCGCCGGCAAGACCACGCTGATGAGCATCCTCTTCGGCCATTACCTCGCCGATGCGGGGAGGGTCGAGGTCGAGGGCCGTCCGCTGCCGCCCGGCGACACGCGGGCGGCGCTGGCTGCCGGGCTCGCCATGGTGCACCAGCATTTCACCCTCGCCGACAGCATGAGCGTCTTGGAGAACATCGCGCTCGGCACCCAGCCGCTCTGGGCGCCGCGGCTCGACCGGGGGCGCGCGCTCGCGCGGATCCGCGAGATGAGCGCCGATTTCGGCCTCGAGGTCGACCCCGCCGCCCGCATCGCCGACCTCTCCGTGGGCGAGCGCCAACGCGTCGAGATCCTCAAGGCGCTCTACCGCGAGGCGCGGGTGCTCATCCTCGACGAGCCCACGGCGGTGCTGACCCCGCAGGAATCGGAGGCGCTCTTCGCCACCCTGCGGCGGCTGGTCGCGCGTGGGCTGGCGATCATCTTCATCTCCCACAAGCTCGGCGAGGTCATGGCGGTCAGCGACCGGGTGCTGGTGCTGCGCGCCGGCCGGCTGGTGGGCGAGCGCGCCACCGCCGACACCGACCGCCACGCGCTCGCCGAGCTCATGGTCGGCGCCGAGATCCCGCGCCCCGACATCGGCCCGGCGCAGCCCGGCCCGATGCTGGTGGAGATGAAGGGCGTCACCGCCGGCGGGCTCGGCCCGGTGGATCTCGCGCTGCGCGGCGGCGAGATCACCGGCATCGCCGGGGTCTCCGGCAACGGCCAGGCAGCGCTCGCCGAGGTGCTTTCCGGCACGCTGGCGCCGCAGGCGGGCACGCTCGCGATCGAAGGCCGCGCCGCCGGCGCCTGGTCGCCGCGCGCCGCACTCGCCGCCGGCATCGCGCGGGTGCCCGAGGACCGCCACGGCGTCGGCGTGATCGGCGACATGAGCGTGACCGAGAACCTGGTCGCGGAGGCCTATCGCGCCCCCGCCTTCAGCCGCCGCGGCTGGATGAAGCGCCCGGCCACCCGCGACTTCGCCCGGCGCGTCATCCGCGACTACGAGGTGAAGTGCCCCGGCCCCGAGGCGCCGGCGCGGCTGCTCTCGGGCGGCAACATGCAGAAGCTGATCCTCGGCCGCGCGCTCGACGGCGAACCGCGCATCATCCTCGCGAGCCAGCCGACCCGCGGCCTCGACGTGGGCGCGGTGGCCTATGTGCACGCCCGCCTGCTCGAGGCGCGGGCGCGGGGCGCGGCGGTGCTGCTCATCTCCGAGGACCTCGACGAAATCATGGCGCTCTCCGACCGCATCCACGTCATCTCCCGCGGACGGCTGTCGCCGCCCAGCGCCCGGGGCGAACTGAGCATCCGCGAGATCGGGGCCCGCATGGCCGGGCTCGGCTTCGACCATGCCGCCTGAGGCCCGAAATGCGCCTTGAGCCGCGCATCGCCTCGCCGGCGCAGACCATCCTCTACCCCGTGGCCGCCTTCGCCGCGACCTTCGCCTTCGCCGCGCTCCTGGTGCTCCTGGCCGGCGTCTCGCCGCTCGGCGTCTTCCGGCTGGTCTTCCTCGGCGCGGCGGGATCGCAGTTCGCCCTGCTCGAGACGCTCACCCGCGCCACGCCGCTGATCTTCACCGGGCTCGCGGTGACGGTCGCCTTCCGCGCCAAGCTCTGGAACATCGGCGCCGAGGCGCAGCTCTACATCGGCGCGGTGGTGACGGTGGTGCTCGGCACCGGGGCGGTCGCGGCCCCCTCCTGGGCGCTGGTCCCGCTGATCGCGCTCGCGGCGATGCTGGCGGGCGGGCTGCTCCTGCTCGGCCCGGCGCTCCTCAAGACCCGCTTCGGGGTGGACGAGGTGGTGACCACGCTGCTCCTGAACTTCATCGTGCTGCTCTTCGTCTCCCTGCTGCTCGAAGGCCCGCTGAAGGACCCCATGGGCCTCGGCTGGCCGCAGTCGCAACGAGTCGTCGCCGAGGCGCAATGGCCGCGGCTGGTGCAGGGCAAGCGGCTGCACATGGGATTCGCGGTCGCCATCCTCGCCGCGCTCGCCGTCTGGCTGATGCTGGCGCGCAGCGTGCTCGGCTACGAGATGCGCGCGGTCGGCCACAATGCCGCCGCGGCGCGCTTCGCGGGCATCCCCGTGAACCGCGTGCTGGCGCTGACCGCGCTGATCTCCGGCGGGCTGGCGGCACTCGGCGGCGTCGCGGAGGTCTCGGGGCTCAAGGGCAACCTCACGCTCGATCTCTCGCCGGGCTTCGGCTACACCGGCATCGT
>NZ_DAIUBO010000277.1:0-4406 GCF_036846665.1 Amaricoccus sp.
GCGCGCTTCCTGGGCGGCGCGCGCGACTACGAGCGCGTGGCGCAGGTCGCCGAGATCGAGGCGCGCAGGGGCATGCCGCATGTCTTCGAGAAATTCGCCGCGATCGCCACCTCGCGCGACATGCCGGCCGGGGACATCCCACGGGACGTGCGCGACCGTCTCGATGCGGCGCGCCGGCGCGGCATGACCGCCTGTCTCGCGGAGAGCGCCGCCGCGTGGCGCGCGAAATGGGACGCCTGCGACTGCCTGGTCGTCGGCGATCCGCAGGCTAGCCTCGCGGCACGCTTCAGCATCTATCACCTGCTTATCGCCGCGAACGAGGAGGACCCGCGCGCCAATATCGGCGCCAAGTCGTTGTCGGGCGAGGGCTACAAGGGGCATGTCTTCTGGGATACCGAGATCTTCCTCTTGCCCTTCTTCATCTTCACCCAGCCCGAAACGGCGCGGGCGCTGCTCACCTATCGCTACCATACCCTGCCGGGCGCACTGGAGAACGCGCGGGCGAACGGCTTTGAGGGCGCGCAATACGCCTGGGAATCCGCCGATACCGGCCGGGAGACGACGCCGAAATGGACGGCGGACGGGCAGAACCGGATCTGGACCGGGGAGGAGGAGATCCACGTCACCGCCTGCGTGGCCTACGGCATCCTCAGCTACGTTACCGCGACCGGCGACCGGCAGTTCCTGCGCGACTACGGCGCCGAGATCCTCTACCAGACCAGCCGCTACTGGGCGAGCCGGCTGGAATGGAACGCCGCGGAGGCGCAGTTCGAGCTGACCGGCGTCATCGGCCCCGACGAGTTCCACGAGCATGTCGACAACAACACCTTCACCAACCGCCTGGCGCAATGGCATCTCGAACAGGCGGTGGCGGTCTTCGAGGGTCTCGCCGCCGAGGGCCGCCCCGAGCACGAGGCCCTGCTCGAGCGGCTGGAGCTGACGCGGGAGGAAGTGGCGCGCTGGGGCGGGATCGCCGGCCGGATCTATCTTCCCGCGATCTCCGGGGACGGGCTGATCGAGCAGTTCGAGGGTTATTTCGGGCTGGAGGACGTCCCGATCACGGAATGGGACCAGAACCGGATGCCGCGCTATCCGGCGGGCCACGACCATTTCTCGCTGAACGGCACCATGCTCCTGAAGCAGCCGGACGTGGTCATGCTGACCTATCTGCTGCCCGACGCCTATCCGGATGCCGTGAAGGCGGCGAACTACGCCTTCTACGAGAAGCGGACCCTGCACAAATCCTCGCTGAGCCCAGCTGTCCATGCGATCATGGGGATCGAGGTCGGCGACCGCGCCACCGCGGAGCTCTATTTCCAGCGCTCCGCCTTCGTCGATCTGCGCGACAACCAGGGCAATACCTGCGACGGCATGCATATCGCCTCGGCCGGCGGAACCTGGCAGATCCTGGTCTGCGGCTTCGGCGGGTTCCGGGTGCGGGGGGGACGGATGACCTTCAGGCCCTGGCTCCCCGAGGGCTGGGACGCGCTCCGGTTCCGGCTGAAATGGCGCGGCATGGATCTGGCCGTGACGGTGGCGCGGGACGAATGCCGCTTCCTGCTGACCGCCCCGCCCGGCACGATCGAAACCATCGAGGTGCGGGATCGCGCCCATGGCCTCGCCGCCGGCGAGGAGGTCGTGGTCCGGCTGTGAGGCGGGGCGCGGCGGCGGTCAGCCCGTCCCGGCGTCCACCGTCTCGGCGGCGATCAGCGTGCGAAGCTCGTTCGCCCCGGCATGGTCCATGATCACTTCATTGACCAGATTGCCGCGGATCAGCTCCAGGATGACGCCGGCGCGGCCGGCACCGACCGCGACCACCACGACCCCGGCCGTCGCGGGGTCCTTGTCTCCGCGCGCGGCGATGTCCCGCACATGGTCGAGATGCAGCCCGGTCCACATCTCGTTGAGGTCGTCCACGAGCCGGGTTTCGTCGGGCGAGAGATTTGCGCGCGGGATGAGGATGCCGCCGAGATCACCGGCCACGAGCGTGGTGATGCGTTCGGCCGGGATGCCGGCCGCCGCGACCAGTTCGTCGAAGCTCCCGAGGACCGGCCTGCTCGTCGAGCCGACGCTCGAGAGCAGCATGTCCATCCGGTGGATGAGGGCGCCCGCACCGCTGAAGACGCGACGGTGGCCCGGCGTCTCTCGGACGAAGCGCCAGATCGACTGCCGCATGTCCGGGGCATAGTGGCGCGGCACATAGGCCGGGAAGCCGGTGAGCTGCGGCCCCGAGCCGGGCTCGCCATTGAATATCTCGCTGAGCGCACCGGCGAGAATGCTGGACGAATAGCCGTGCTGCGCGAGCGAGACCAACTCGGCGCAGACGGCGGCGAACTCGATCCGCTCAGAGGCGGTGATCGGCAGGCGGGAGGCCTGGATGCCTTCGACCACGCTCTTGATGGTCCGTCCCCAGGCGACGCCGACGATCCGGGATTTCTCGATCAGCTCGACCATCCGGCCCGCCGCGAGCCGGCCGAGCCGCGTGCGCCGCTGCGCCATGCGCACCTCGGTATGGCCGGGACCGCTTTCGAAGGCGCGGAGCCGCGGCTCGCAGACGCCGTGCCGGCGGCAGAAATCCTTCAGCTCGCCGAAGAGGCCGCTCGGCATCAGCAGGCGATCCACCATCTGGATCCATTCGTCGGAGAAGAGCTCGCGGGCGAAACGCTGCTCGACGACGAGATATCCCTTCTGTTCGGCCTGGGCGAGCAGGCGGGAGACCTGGGGCTGGGACAGGCCGCCGAGCACGGTTCCGATCTCGAGTTGCGACATGTTGTAGCTGGCCCGCATGTAGGCGGCGCATTTCGCTCTTTCGTCGAAGGGGAGCTTCTTGACGTCGAGCATCAAGCCCCTGGCGCGCGACCGGCGGGAGACATGCGTATCATCATCCCGAATTGTTATTCGGGTTCCAAACGCTTGTCGATCCGGCTTTCCTTTTGGTGCGGATGCGCCGCTTTCCCAACATCGGAGGACAGGACAATGCCCCTCAGGGGGATCATCTTCGACCTTGACGGGGTGCTCGTCGACACGGTTCCGGCGCATTTCCGGGCGTGGCGGCGGATGTTCGCGGAATACGGCTACGGCTTCGACTTCGCCGACTACCGCAGGCTGGTCGATGGCCGGCCACGCTTCGACGGCGCCCGCGCCGTGATGGTCGATCATAGCGATGCGGAGGTCAGGGACGCCGCGGAGCGCAAGAACGTCTATTACCGCGAGATGATCGGTCGCGGCGAATTCGTCGTGTTCGAGGCCGCCCTGCGGCTGGTCGACCAGTGCCGGGCGCGGGGCTATGCGCTCGCCACGGCATCGAGCAGCGTCAACGTCAATGACGTGCTGGTGAAGGCCGGGATCCGCGATGCCTTCTCGGCGGTGGTCGGCGGCGATGACGTCGCGCGGGGCAAGCCGGCCCCCGACATCTTCCTCGCGGCGGTCCGGCAGCTGGAGATCCCGGCCCATGAATGTGTCGTGATCGAGGATTCGGTCTTCGGCGTGAGGGCCGCGAAGGCCGGCGGATTCCGATGCGTGGGGCTGTCGGCCGAGGCCGGCGCCGGGTTTCGGGATGCCGACCTGGTATTGGTCACCCATGACGAGTTGACGATCGAGGGTCTGGAGGCGTTGTTCCGCGACTAGACCGCTGCGACTGGGGCCGGGGGATACCTGTCGTCCGGCAGGACACGAGGCAGGCCACTGATATCGTGTGGAAACGGGCCTCGCTGCAAGCGGCGGCCGATGCTTGGCCCGGCAGCGGTGCCGCTGCCGGGCATTGGGCCTATTTCTTCATTGCCGCGAGCGAGTCGCTGAGGATCGCTTCGGCCTCGGCCCGGTCGCCCCAGCCGATCACCTTGACCCATTTGCCTTCCTCGAGATCCTTGTAATGCTCGAAGAAATGCTTGATCCGGTCGCGGGTCTTCGGCGCGATGTCTTCGAGATCGGCGATATGCGCCTGGAACGGGTCGACCTTGGCGACGGGGACGGCGATCAGCTTGTCGTCCATGCCGCCGTCGTCCTCCATCTTCAGCACGCCGACCGGCCGGCAGCGGATCACCACGCCGGGCGCGAGCGGGAAGTCGCAGATCACCAGCACGTCCGTCGGATCGCCGTCGGCATGCAGGGTATTGGGAACGAAGCCGTAGTTGCAGGGGTAGAACATCGGCGTGTTGACGACGCGGTCGACGAAGACCGCGCCCGAAGCCTTGTCGATCTCGTATTTGACCGGGGCGCCGCCTGAGGCGCCGCCGGTGATCTCGATCACGACGTTGATGTCCTGGGGCGGGTTCTTCCCGGCGGGGATGCTGTCGATGTTCATGGCTTGCTCCTGAGCGCCCTCGTGTCGGGGGGTCGCCTAGGATGTTCGCAGGCGCAACAAAAGATCCTTCACGCTGCGGGGCGGGGCCGGTCCCCCCGCAGGT
>NZ_DAIUBO010000278.1:0-4399 GCF_036846665.1 Amaricoccus sp.
CCTCTTTCGGGCCGGACTCTAACCTCAGATGGAGGAGAAAGCGGGGGTCACAGCATTCTCAACCCCGGATTCCAGTGACCCCTGGATGAACGAAAGGGGTCACGTCAAGACGTCCGATTGTTCTGCATCGCAGAATAAGCGCAGTACGCCAGAATGACGCTTCAGAGCAGGATGTCGGACGCCCCGAGCCGGGCGACGCCGGAAACGGTGATTGCGAAATCGGCCAGCCCGTCGCCGTTCACGTCGCCGGCGAGCAGGCCGGTGGCGAAGCGCAGGTCGCCCGCGTGGCCGGTGAAGGCGGCGGCGCCGAGGAAGTGGAAGGCCTGGTCGCCCGCATGGGTGGTGTCGGCGTCGATCTTCCTGAGGTCGACCTTGTCGATGCCGCGGGCGAGGTCGGTGATGCGGTCGCGGGCGCGGCCGGTGCCGCTGTCGGCGAGGCCGAGGAAGATGAAGCGGTCGCGGCCGGTGCCGCCGGCGAGCACGTCCGCGCCCTCGCCGCCGATCAGCCGGTCCGAGCCGGAACCGGCGATCAGCCGGTCGTCGCCCCGGCCGCCCTCGAGCTTGTCGGCGCCGGCGCCCGAGCGCAGCAGGTTGTCGCCGGCATTGCCCCAGAGCCCATTGGCCAGGCCGTTGCCGGTGGCGGCGGTGTCGCCGCGCCCCTTGAGCAGCAGGTTCTCCACATGGGCGCCGAGGCGCAGCGAGATGTAGCTCTGCACCGTGTCGATGCCTTCGCCGGCGCGTTCCTCGACCACGTCCGCGAGCCGGTCGACCACATAGGTGTCGTTGCCGGTCCCGCCGCGCATGGTGTCGATGCCGGTCCAGCCGGCGAGGATGTCGTTGCCGGCGTCGCCCCAGATGAAGTCGTCGCCCTCGCTGCCGTCGAGGAAATCGTCGCCGTTGCCGCCGCGGAGCCGGTCCTCGCCCTCCATCCCGCGCAGCCGGTCGTTGCCGTCGCCGCCGTTCAACCGGTCATTGAAGGCGCCGCCGGTCCAGAAATCGTCCCCGTCGGTGCCGTCGAAGATCTTGGGGTTGAAGATCTGGGCGACGATGTCGCCCTCGACGCCTTGGCCCGGGTTGAACTGGTCTCCGGTCGACCAGGTCACGACGATCCGGCCATCGCTCAGACTGCCGACGTTCCCATATTTCTCCGTTCCGATAACAAATTCGTCGCTGATTGCCTTGCCGCTGGAATTCCGGAGCTGCGCATGGAGTCCGCTGACATCGTCGTCGTAAATGCTCCAGGTCACCAAAGTTCGACCGTCAGCAAGCTCGGTCAGGTCCGGCCAGTTGATTTCTGACCGGATGTTATTTTCCGTAGGAACTCTGAATTCGTCGCCGATTGGTGTGCCTCTGTTGTCAAATATTCTCCCCATGAGTTCATCGCGTGAACCTTGGTTATCATTTGACTGCCATGTTACCAGAATGGATCCATCCGCCTGAATCTTAACGCTGTGATCCTGAGAATCAGTGACTAGTGTAGGTGTTGTGTTGATTGTAAAGTCATCGCCGACCGGTGTGCCGTCAGGTTCAAACACTCTCCCAATGATTGATATACCATCGGGATCCAATGGTGTCTCTTCCCAGAGATCGATGTCTGACTGCCATGCAACGAAGAATCGTCCGTTCGGCAATGCGACTGTTTGAGGGTCGATTTCATTGCCGGTGTCTTTCAGATTGACAAGAAAATCCTCGCCGGTTCGATTGCCGTCCTTGTCGAGGAAACATGCCCGGATTTCATCCCAAGTCGTCCAGGTCACGACAAATCTATCGTCGGTAAGGCGCGTCAGCGAACCATGTGTTCCGAAGTCGGAATACAGAACTTCGGTACTGCCAGGACGTCCCTGAGCATCCAAGAAACGCGCACCTACATTTATCGGGGAATCGCCGTAGCTGCCGCTGCCCCAAAGGACGATATAGCCACCGTTGTTCAATCTCTCGACGGCCGTGGCAGTTGGCAGGTCATAGCCTTCAAAGAATACGAAGTCGTCACCTTGTGGTGTCCCGTCAGCCGTGAAGACTCGCGCCCGCCCGATCCAACTGTGTTCTTGCGTCCAATAGTCGTCTTCTGGGTCAATCTTGTCCCCGGAGACCCAGAAGGCGATGAAATCCCCGCCCTGGAGTGCAAAGGTGCGCGACCAAGCTTGATCACCATCCAAGGTCGAATTGACCGTGAACTCCGTCCCGATGGCTCTGATCGGCATGGCTCAGGTCTCCGGGCGGAGACGTGGCGGGGCGGGAACGGGGGAAACGGTGGCGGCCGCGGAGCGGGCGCCCTTACTGGTAACGAACATGAACAGAACCCCTCCGGTTATTCATGCATTGTTTACACATCGGGATCTGTCTGGCAACGGAGTCGCCAGGGCGTTTGCAAGCAATTGTAAGCAACTATAAGTTGTTATGAGCCGTTCTTTGCTCGCATAACGCTATTGCCTCCGGGGCGCGCGGCGTGAGGCCGGGTTTGCCAAGGCGCGCCGGGGGGCGTATTGCTGTGGCAAACGGGCAGGCGGCGGATACGGCATGGCGAAGAGTGGACCGGTGGTCTTGTGCATCCTCGACGGCTGGGGGATCAATCCCTCGCCCGAGGCCAATGCGGTGGCGCTGGGCCGGACGCCGAACTTCGACCGGATCTGGTCGGGCTGCCCGCATGCGCAGCTCGCCGCGCATGGGCCGGACGTGGGCCTGCCGGAAGGGCAGATGGGCAATTCCGAGGTCGGCCATACCAATATCGGCGCGGGCCGCATCGTCTGGATGGATTTGCCGCGCATCGATAAGGCGATCGCGGACGGGAGCTTCGCGGCCAATCCGGCGCTGGCGGATTTCGTCGCGGCGGTGAAGGCGGCCGGCGGGACGGCGCATCTGGCGGGGCTGGCCTCGCCGGGCGGCGTGCATTCGCACCAGCGCCATATCGCCGCGGCGGCGGCGGTGATCGCGGGGGCGGGGGTGCCGGTCGCGGTGCATGCGCTTCTCGACGGGCGCGACGTGCCGCCCAAGTCGGCCCGGGAGCAGATCGCGGCGCTGGAGGCCTCGCTGCCCGCGGGGGCGCGCATCGCGAGCGTCGCGGGGCGGTTCTACGGCATGGACCGCGACAAGCGCTGGGACCGGGTCGCGCTGGCGGTGGCGGCGATCCTGAGGGGCGAGGGCGAGCGGGCGACAAGTGCCGATGCGGCGATCGCGGCGGCCTATGCGCGCGGCGAGACCGACGAATTCGTCACCCCGACGGCGATCGGCGACTACGCCGGGGTGCGGGACGGCGACGGGTTGATGTTCGTCAATTTCCGCGCCGACCGGGCGCGGGAGATCCTCTCGGCACTGGTCGATCCCGGATTCGACGGCTTCGATGCCGGAAAGCGGCCCGCCTGGTCGGCGCGGCTCGGCATGGTGGAATATTCCGAGGCGCTCAACGCGCATATGGCGGTGATGTTCCCCTCGATCGACATCGTGAACACGCTGGGCGACTGGGTGGCGGCGCATGGGCTGCGGCAGTTCCGCATCGCCGAGACCGAGAAATATCCCCATGTCACCTTCTTCTTCAACGGCGGGGTCGAGCCCCCCGAGACGGGCGAGACGCGCTACATGGCACCGAGCCCGAAGGTGCGCACCTATGACATGAAGCCGGAGATGTCGGCGGCGGAGGTCACCGAGAATCTGGTCGCGGCGATCCGCTCGGGCGAGCACGACCTGATCGTGGTCAATTACGCCAATCCCGACATGGTCGGGCATACCGGCGATCTCGATGCCGCGATCAAGGCGGTGGAGGCGGTCGATGCGGGGCTCGGCGAGGTGCTGGCCGCGGTCGAGGCGGCGGGCGGCGCGATGATCGTCACGGCCGACCACGGCAATTGCG
Organism: Amaricoccus sp.; assembly: GCF_036846665.1. Taxonomy (NCBI): domain Bacteria; kingdom Pseudomonadati; phylum Pseudomonadota; class Alphaproteobacteria; order Rhodobacterales; family Paracoccaceae; genus Amaricoccus; species Amaricoccus sp. The sequence goes on from NZ_DAIUBO010000278.1 coordinate 3,845, forward strand.
AGGTCATGGTCGATCCCGTGACCGGCGGGCCGCATACCGCACATACGCTCAATCCGGTGCCGGTGATCCTGGTGGGTGGGCCCGGGGGCGTGAAGCTCCACGACGGGCGGCTCGCCGATCTCGCCCCGTGCCTGCTGCAACTCCTGGGCCTGCCGCAGCCGCCCGAGATGGACGGGCGGAGCCTGATCGAGCCGGCATGAGGCGCGCGGGGACGCGATCTGCGGGCCTCATGGCCGCCGCCCTCGCGCTGGCCGGGCCGGCGGCCGCGGCGGCGACCGCGACGCCGGAGGATCTCACCATCGCCGCGGCGCGGCTCGAGAGTGCCGGGGCGGCGCTGGCGGCGGCGCGCGGGGCCGAGGACCGCACCGCGCCCCTCGCCGCGGCGATCGGCGCCTATGAGGAGGCGCTCGCGCGGTTGCGGGGCGTGGTGATCGGGGCGGGGGCGCGGGAGCGGGAGATCACCCTCGAGCTCGCGGAACGGCGCGGGGAGATCATGCGGCTGACCGCCGCGCTCCAGACCATGAGCCGCGTGCCGCAACCGGCGCAGATGATGCA
>NZ_DAIUBO010000279.1:0-4338 GCF_036846665.1 Amaricoccus sp.
GCACCCCCTCGCCCTGCGGCGCGCGCCTCCGGGCGACAGGACCGGGCAAGGCGCCACCGGCGCCTCGCCTTCTTGGTCCAGGGGGCATGGGCGTCGCTCCTCGCCCCGACCGCTTCAGGTCAGGGCATCGAACACCAGCTTCGAGCCGGTGACGGCGAGCAGGAAATAGGTGAGGCGGAAGAAGAGCACCGCCGGGACCAGCCGATGCGCCCAGATCCCGAGCAGCACCCCCAGCACCGCCACCGGCGCCAGGATCAGGTTCACCCGCGCCGACTGGAGGGTGAACATCCCGAGCAGCAGGTAGAACGGGAACTTGATCAGATTGACCCACCAGAAGGCGATGACCGTGGTCGCCTGATAGCGGGTCTTGTCGAGATCGGCGCGCAGCAGATACATCGAGGCGGGCGGCCCGCCGGCATGGCTCACGAAGCTGGTGAAGCCCGCGACCGCGCCCCAGAACACCCCCCAGCCCGCCGATCCGAAGGCCTGCGAGGGCCGCAGCCAGCCGCGGGTCCGCGCGATGTGGAAGGCGACGAAGCCGAGCGCGACGCCGCCGACAAGGAGCCGGATCCCGTCGGCGCTGACCCAGCGGAAGAAGAGCGCGCCCGCGAGCACGCCCGCCACCATGCCGGTCATCAGCCGGCGCGCGTCGGTCCAGCTCCACTGGCGCCAGTAGGTCCGCAGCCCGGTCACGTCCATCACCATCAGAAGCGGCAGCATCAGCCCGACCGCCTGCGCGGGCTCCACGACCAGCGCGAGCAGCGGCGCCGCGGCGAAGCCCGCGCCGCCGCCGAAACCGCCCTTGGAGATCGCCGCGATCAGCACCGCCGCGATCGCCACGGCGTAGAATGTCGCGTCCGCCTGCACGCTGGCGCCTCGCCTCCGCCGGCTTTGCGGCTTGCCAATGCAGCCGCGAGGGTCTAGCCAAATTCCGGTTCCGACCAGAACGGGAGTGAGGGCGAAATGGCAAGACCGAAGATCGCGCTGATCGGCGCCGGACAGATAGGGGGCACGCTGGCGCATCTGGCCGCGCTGAAGGAACTGGGCGACGTGGTCCTGTTCGACATCGCCGAGGGCACGCCCCAGGGCAAGGCGCTCGACCTCGCCGAATCGACGCCGGTCTCGGGCGTGGACGCCGGCATCTCGGGCACCAATTCCTTCGAGGACATCGCCGGCGCGGATGTCTGCATCGTCACCGCCGGCGTCCCGCGCAAGCCGGGGATGAGCCGCGACGACCTGCTCGGGATCAATCTCAAGGTGATGAAATCGGTCGGCGAGGGCATCGCGGCCAATGCGCCGGACGCCTTCGTGATCTGCATCACCAACCCGCTCGACGCCATGGTCTGGGCGCTGCGCCAGTTCTCGGGCCTGCCGCACGAGAAGGTCTGCGGCATGGCGGGCATCCTCGACAGCGCGCGGTTCCGCTATTTCCTCGCCGAGGAATTCGGCGTCTCGGTCCGCGACGTGAGCGCCTTCGTGCTCGGCGGCCATGGCGACAGCATGGTGCCGCTCACCCGCTATTCGACCGTCGCCGGCATCCCGCTTCCCGACCTCGTGGAGATGGGCTGGACCAGCCAGGAGAAGCTCGACGCCATCGTCCAGCGCACCCGCGACGGCGGGGCCGAGGTCGTCGGCCTGCTCAAGACCGGCTCGGCCTTCTACGCGCCCGCCGCCTCGGCGATCGAGATGGCGGAGGCCTATCTGAAGGACCAGAAGCGCGTCCTGCCCTGCGCGGCCTATGTCGACGGCCTCTACGGGCTGAAGGACATCTACCTGGGCGTGCCCACGGTGATCGGCGCGGGCGGCATCGAGCGCATCGTCGAGATCGAGCTCAACAAGGCCGAACGGGCGATGTTCGACAAGTCGATCGAATCCGTCGAGGGCCTGGTCAAGGCCTGCAAGGGCATCGACCCCTCGCTCGGCTGAGCCCCGGCCGCCGGCGCCCCGCCGCCGCGTCGGGGCATCGAATCAGCATCCGCCGCCCTTCCCGCAGGGCGGCGTTTCTGTGATCACAGGCATTTTTTCTGTGATCACGAAGCCGGGATTCACTCGGCGGAAACCGGAAAACCGTCGCAATTCAATTGCAGAGCCTGCCGCGAGGGCATAGCAGGGATCCGACCGACGGCAGACGGCCGTGGGCACCGGCAACCGGCGGGGGACGGCGGCAGATGAACATCCACGAGTATCAGGCCAAGGAATTGCTCAGGCAGTACGGCGCGCCCGTCTCCGACGGACGGGTCGTGCTGAAGGCCGAGGAGGCCAAATCGGCCGCGGGCGAGCTCGACGGTCCCGTTTGGGTCGTCAAGGCGCAGATCCACGCCGGCGGCCGCGGCAAGGGCCGCTTCAAGGAGGCCGCCGCCGGCGAGAAGGGCGGGGTGCGCGTCACCCGATCCGTCGCCGAGGCGGCGGAGGAAGCGCAGAAGATGCTCGGCCGCACGCTCGTCACGCACCAGTCCGGCCCGGCCGGCAAGACCGTGAACCGCGTCTTCATCGAGGACGGCGCCGCGATCGCCCGCGAGCTCTACCTCGCGCTCCTGGTCGACCGCGGCTCGAGCCGCATCGCCTTCGTCTGCTCCACCGAGGGCGGCATGGACATCGAGGAGGTGGCGGCCTCGACCCCGGAGAAGATCCTCAGCTTCTCGGTCGATCCCGCGGCCGGCATCTCCGGCTTCCACGGCCGCCGGGTCGCCTTCGCACTCGGGCTCGAGGGCAAGCAGGTCAAGCAATGCGTCGACCTGGTGAACCGGCTCTACCGGCTCTTCGTCGAGCGCGATTGCGAGATGCTGGAGATCAACCCGCTGATCGTCACCGAGGACGGCGACCTCAGATGCCTCGACGCAAAGATGGGCTTCGATTCCAACGCGCTCTACCGCCAGAAGGAGATCCTGGCGCTGCGCGACGAGACCGAGGAGGACCCCAAGGAGCTGGAGGCCTCGAAGTTCGACCTCAACTACATCGCGCTCGACGGCGAGATCGGCTGCATGGTCAACGGCGCCGGCCTCGCCATGGCGACGATGGACATCATCAAGCTCTACGGCTCGGAGCCCGCGAACTTCCTCGACGTCGGCGGCGGCGCCACCACCGAGAAGGTCACCGAGGCCTTCAAGATCATTACCTCCGATCCCCAGGTGAAGGGCATCCTGGTCAACATCTTCGGCGGCATCATGCGCTGCGACGTCATCGCCGAGGGCGTGATCGCCGCGGTCAGGGAGGTCGGCCTCACGGTGCCGCTGGTGGTGCGCCTCGAGGGCACGAACGTGGAGAAGGGCAAGGCGATCCTCAACGAATCGGGGCTCGCGGTGATCGCCGCCGACGATCTGGCGGATGCCGCCGAGAAGATCGTGAAGGCGGTGAGAGGCTAGGCGATGTCCGGCCGCGGCCATGGTCCTGACGGTCTTCTTCACGACTCTCGCGGCGCTGCTCGCCGCGCCGTTCATCGTGGTCATGCTGCGCGCGGCCACGCCGGCGCGGGTGCTGCGGGTCTGGCTCGCCCAGCTCGCCGCCGCGCTCGCCCTCTGGGGCCTGCTGGTGCTGATCTTCCACAGCGGGCTCATCGTCGGGCAGGATCCGCGGATCCTGGCCGCCCTCGTCATCAATGCCGTCTGGGTCGGCCTCGTGCTGGCGATGGCCTTCGGGACCGTGGCTGCGGTCGTCCGGGCCGTCCAGCTGCGCGCCAGGCGGCGAACAAGCGGAAAGTGAGCTGATGTCCATCCTCGTCGACGAGAACACCAAGGTCATCTGCCAGGGCTTCACCGGCAGCCAGGGCACCTTCCACAGCGAGCAGGCCATCGCCTACGGCACGAAGATGGTCGGCGGCGTGACGCCCGGAAAGGGCGGCGGCACCCATATCGGCCTGCCGATCTTCAACACCGTGGCCGAGGCCCGCGAGAAGACCGGCGCGACCGCGACCGCGATCTACGTGCCGCCGCCCTTCGCGGCCGATGCGATCCTCGAGGCGATCGACGCCGGGATCGAGCTGATCGTCGCCATCACCGAGGGCATCCCGGTGCTCGACATGATGAAGGTCAAGCGCGCGCTCCAGGGCTCGCATTCGATCCTGATCGGCCCGAACTGCCCCGGCGTCATCACCCCGGACGCCTGCAAGATCGGCATCATGCCGGGCCATATCCACAAGCGCGGCTCGGTGGGCGTGGTGTCGCGCTCGGGAACCCTGACCTACGAGGCGGTGGGCCAGACCACCGCCGCCGGGCTCGGCCAGTCCACCTGCGTCGGCATCGGCGGCGATCCGATCAAGGGCACCGAGCATATCGACGTGCTGGAATGGTTCCTGTCCGATCCCGAGACGGAATCGATCATCATGATCGGCGAGATCGGCGG
>NZ_DAIUBO010000280.1:0-4329 GCF_036846665.1 Amaricoccus sp.
GCACCATCGCCGCCGAGGGAACCCACGCCGGCGTCGTGGCGGCGTTCCTCGCGGCACTTGCCGCTGAACCGAATCTGTTCGTCGGGAACTGGCTCCCGAAGAGAGGAGCGCTCCAGGTCACGATACCACTCGAGAAGCTCGCCTCTGCCGACGCCGGCGCCGCTAGGATCGCCGCCCTTCTCGAGTCCATCGGCTCGGGTGAACCCCAGATCAACATCGGTGCCCGGATTCTGCGGTCGGGACATTCCATTGACGTCGTTCCGAGCTGGGTCAGCAAGGTGCGGGTTGTCGAGGAAGTTCGCCGCGCACTTTCCGACGAGGCCGCAGTCGTGCTTCGGATTGGTGACAGCGGGGACAATCAGGGTAACGACTTCGAGCTCCTGGAAGGTGCTTTCGGTCTGAGTGTAGACCGGGTATGCCACCGGGATGGCTCTTGCTGGAACCTGTTGCCGCCCGGCATTTCCGGTCCGGAGGGCTTGGCGCGGATCCTTCGTGCGATCCAGCCGTTACGCCCGGGCATCGCACGTGTTGATGTTCCCAGTTTGTTCACGATATGATGCCATTTGTGCGGAATGGAGCCACGGTGACGGCCGACGATTCGAACAAGGCGCTCGACTCCGCACGCGGCGTAGTCGCCGGAACGGGGCTGGCAGCACTCGACCGCATATACGGCACTGGCCGTGACCAGGCCGTGGAAGCCCTTGGTGGTTCCTGCGCGAACGTGCTTGTGTCTCTTGCCATGCTGGGGCACCGCGCGGCGCCCTTATTGGCGTTGGGCGAAGATAGGCCCGGTGACTTACTGCTCGATGAGCTCGGGCGCGCCGGCTGCGAGACGCGCTGGGTCGTTCGCAGTCAGGAGCGCCACTCCCCCGTCATCGTCGAGTACCTCGACTTGGATCGGGCGCGGCATTCGTTCAGCTTTCGCTGTCCCGAGACGTCGGCGGACCTGCCCCGCTGGCGTTCGATAGATGAAGATCAGGTCTCTTCGGCCGACGGGGTCCTGAGGGAAGCATCCGTGTTCTATGCTGATCGACTGTCGCCGGCCATCGTCACTGCCATGGAGGCGGCTAGCGAGGCTGGAGCGCTGGTCTTCTTCGAGCCTGCTATGACCGGCGACGAGGCCCTGCTCGCGCGCGCTCTTCGGACAGTCTCCATCCTCAAGTTGTCCGACGAGACGATGAGCGGAATACCGCCCGAGGCAGCAGCCGCAGTTCGTTCTTCGATGGTCGTCATTCGCACGCACGGGGCTCGGGGCCTCACCGTCGCCTACCGTGGAACCGAGAGTCTCTTCCCTGCAGAGCCAGCGCCCAGACTCGTCGACACGTGCGGTTCGGGCGATATGGTCACGACAGGCCTCCTTGACGTCCTCCTGAGATGCAGAACGTCCGGTGGCGGCTGGTCGGCGAGCGATATTCACGACGGTGTTAGGGCTGGGCAGAGGCTCGCGGCCTTGAACTGTGCGTTCGCGGGCGCGCGCGGCCTGTTTCTCGCGCTCGGGGCCAGCAATGTGCGATCGGGCCTCGACCGAGACTTCGAGGATGACTTCATCACCTTCGCGCTGACGTTCGGTCCTTGCGACGGCTACTGAACTGCTTGGACGGACCGCGAGCCAGGCTCCAAGCTCGCGCTTGCAGTTAGCTGGTTAGTCTGCCCCTCTCTTCCGCACCGCTATTCGGCAGCTTCGACCGCCATCGGCGCAGCAAGAGGCTTGGCGGCGCGCCCTTGCCAGAGCCTCTCCCGTACTTCCATCAGCATGAGACCGAGCATGTTTCGGCCGCCCTTGTGTTCCACCTCGCCCCAAAGCCTATTGACGGCGTTATCAACAGTCGCGGTCTCAATAAGCCGCGCGGCGCCGGTCGACACTAATAGATCAGCCAGATCGGGGTGCTGAGTGAACTTCGCCCAAAGGACGCGCCGCATCCTATCAAATCTTGTCCGGGACCAATCCGGTGCGATGTCCCATTGGTAGAGGCCATGTGCCGCCATCGCCAGAAGCGCCGGTGACGGGGCGGCCATAAGCCATGCCCGGACCTCAGGTTTGCGTGCCTTGCCCGCCTGATAGGCGTGCTCGGACGTCGGATACGCCTGACCCTCGAACTCGATCGCCCTCCGGTAGAGGTTGCTGAAGGCGCCGTAGGGCCGCTCGCTAGAGCGGTAGAACCGAATTTCTCGCATGCGCCTCTCTATCTTGCGTTTGTTGCATATTCTGCATTATCACATATGCACAATCAAGTCGGATCTCCCTTGTCTCATCGGCGCGGACGTCCTCCTAGCGAAACCGAAGGAGCTCGGGCAGCCGTTCAACTCGTGCGGACTGCCATGAAAATTAATGCCTTAACGGAGAGCGCGCTCGCCCAGTTGGTCGGGATCAACCAATCCAGCGTGAGCCGCGCCTTGAATCGCGACCCCCCGACTTGGACTCCCAGCCTTCGCCGAATATTCAGTTATGCAGAAAACCTGCCATCAGAGGCGGTGACAGTTGACAATGAGGTCGCCAGGGAGGCGCTCGCACGAGCGGCAGCGGGCGCATGGGACGGAACGTCGAAAGGACTTCACTCCCTGTTACGCCTGCTCAGCGTCCTTCGCGAATTCCGCGATGTCGCAGTACCGCAACGTTCGCCCGGGCCCAGCGTGAAGGAGTGAATCCGAAACATTGGAGTGGACCCTCATGGCCCTCAATGCCGAGCCGGTTCTCCCGATCGAGCTGGCGTGAAGACCGTTGCGGTTGGGTTCAGGCGTCGCCGTTTGCCTGGGGCAGAGGTTGGCGATCCGCGAGTATTGTGCTGAGCCGAGCGGCCTGCTGCTCCGGGTGTTGCGACTCCACCAATCATCCGGCAAGCTCCGCCCAGGATCTCAAGATCTTGTTGCCGAATGGATTGCTCTTGCCCGATCCCAACCAGAGCCCGGAGCAGATCGCCCGCGACGCCATCGACGCGCGCCTGTCGGCATCCGGCTGGGCCGTTCAGCACAACCGGAAGATTGACCATTCCGCCGGCCCCGGCATCGCGGTCAGGGAATACCCAACCAGCATCGGCCCGGCCGACTACGCCCTCTTCACGGACCGCAAGGCCCTCGGCGTGGTCGAGGCCAAGCCCGACAGTTGGGGCGCCCGGCTTACGACCGTCGAGGCGCAGTCGTCGGGATACGCGGAGGCCCAACTGAAATGGGTGAAGAGCTCGGAGCGCCTTCCATTCGTCTACGAGGCGACAGGCGTCCTCACCCGCTTCACCGATGGCCGCGATCCGAAGCCCCGTTCGCGCGAGGTTTTCACCTTCCACCGCCCCGAAACCCTGCGCGAGTGGCTCGGCCAGCCGAGGTCGTTCCGCGCAGCGCTCCACGACCTGCCGCCGCTGAACACGACGGGCCTGCGTGACTGCCAGATCGCCGCCATCACCAAGCTGGAAGCCTCGCTAATGGAGGACCGCCCGCGCGCGCTCGTCCAGATGGCTACCGGGTCGGGAAAGACCTTCACCGCGATCACGGAGGTCTATCGCCTGTTGAAGTTCGCCGGGGCCCGACGTGTCCTGTTCCTCGTGGACACCCGGAACCTCGGTGAGCAGGCGGAACAGGAATTCATGTCCTACGTCCCGAGCGACGACAGCCGGAAGTTCACGGAGCTCTACACCGTCCAGCGCCTGTCCTCGTCCTACATCTCGCCGCAGGCGCAGGTCTGCATCTCGACGATCCAGCGGATGTATTCGATCCTGAAGGGCGAGGAGCTGGCCGAGGGCGCCGAAGACGTGAACCCGGCCGAGCGCGCCTCGCTCCGCAAGGAGCCCCTGCCGGTTGTCTACAACCCGAAACTGCCACCCGAGTTCTTCGACGTCGTCATCATCGACGAGTGCCACCGGTCGATCTACAACCTCTGGCGGCAGGTGATCGAGTATTTCGACAGCTTCCTGATCGGCCTCACCGCCACGCCCGACAATCGCACCTACGGCTTCTTCCACAAGAACGTCGTCAGCGAATACGCCCACGAGAAGGCCGTCGCCGATGGGGTGAACGTTGGCAACGAGGTCTATCTGATCGAGACCGAGGTCACGATGCGGGGCGCGAAGCTGCGAGCCGAGCAGCTGGTCGAGAAGCGCGAGCGGCAGACCCGCGCGAAGCGGTGGGAGAAGCAGGACGCGGAGGAGGATTACGCCGCCACCCGGCTCGATCGCTCGGTGGTGAACCCCGACCAGATCCGCACCGTGATCCGCGCCTTTCGCGATAAGCTTCCCGAGATCTTTCCTGGCCGTAAGGAGGTGCCGAAGACCCTGATCTTCGCCAAAACCGACAGCCACGCCGACGACATCATCCAGACCGTCCGGCAGGAGTTCGGCGAGG
>NZ_DAIUBO010000281.1:0-4326 GCF_036846665.1 Amaricoccus sp.
TGCTGGCCGACGCCTTCGCGGTCAGGGTGACCGAAAGCGGCCGCGACGGGCTCGACGAGAGCGTGTAGGTGCGGTGCACGGGGCCGCCCGGGACCGGCAGCTCCAGCGTCAGGAACTGGCCGGGACGGTAGTCGAACCACGCCCCCGAGGGCGCGCGGAACGAGAAGGAGACGGTGCCCGGCCCGTCGGGCACCACCGAGACGCATTCGATCGGCTCGCAGTCCTTCCATGGCAGCGCCCAGCCGAGCCGGGGAACGAGATCGGTCGCCATCCGCTACGCCGCCGCCAGCGCCGCCCCGCCGCCGAGGCGGTCGCCGAGCCTGCGGCAATACCAGTCGACGAACTGGATCACGCCGTCCTCCTGGATGCGCGAGCAGGGTCCCGGCACGAAGGCCGGCGCGGTCACGCCGCGCTGGTTCTCCTCGACCACCGCCCGGTCCTCGCCGTTGGTGGCGATCCGGACCCGGGTCAGGTTCTTCAGGTCGTAGTCGGTGCCCTCGACCGCGTCCTTGCGGACAAGCCATTTGGTCGTGACCTCGGTCTCGGTGGCGCTGATCGGCAGCATGCGGAAGACCGTCGCGTGGTCGCCGAGGAAGTGGTTCCAGCTGTTGGGGTAGTGGAAGAAGGGCAGCGAGCCCGCATCCGCGAAGGGCGCCGTCGACAGCCGCCTGGTCGGCACCGCCGCCCTGCCGTCCATGGTGAAGCTCTCGCCGGGGCCGAGCAGCGGGACGCGCACGAAGCGCCACTGGTGGCTCGGGTGCAGGTGGAAGCGCGGCGGCATCCCCGCGGCCTCGCATTTGGCCCAATGGGCGGCGATGACCGGCTCGACGTTGCCCTGCTCGTCCATCGAGGTGTAGCCGGAACGGTCGGGGAAGGTCCGGCAGGGCGAGGGATGCGCGCCCGCGCAATGGCAGCACTCGCGGTTGTTCTCCATCACCAGCTTCCAGTTGCCCTTCTCGACGATCGTCGATTCGAAGGCGATCCTGGCATCGTCCAGCCGGTGCGGCGCCAGGTCGCGGCCGGCCGTCTCGCGCAGCGCGTCGAAGGAGGCGGGCTCGTCGGCGAGGCAGACGAAGACCATGCCCCCCGCAGCCTCGCAGGCGACGGGCTTCAGCCCGTGCTCGGCCGGCCGGAAACCCGCCCCCATGTCGCGGGCGTAGAGCAGCCGCCCGTCGAGCTCGTAGGTCCACTGGTGGTGGGGGCAGGCGAGCTTCGGGGCCGGGCCCCTGAGCGCCGTGCGGACCCGGCTGCCGCGGTGCCGGCAGGCGTTGTGGAACGCGCGGATCGCCCCGTCCGCGCCGCGGACGATGACGATCGGATAGGCGCCTATCTGCATCGTCACGAAATTCCCGGCCTTCGGGATCTCGCAGGCCGGGATCGCGAACAGCCAGTCGCGATACCAGACCTCGGCGAGGTCGACCCCGAGCATCGCGGGATCGGTGTAGATGGGGCGCGGCAGCGCGTGGTCCGGAACGCGGCTCGCGAGCAGGTTCAGCGCCGTCGTATCGGCGATCATGGCATCTCTCCTCGGTGCCGCTCACCCGCGGCCCCCCGGGTTTCATCGTGCGGAAAGGATGCGACGGCCCGCCCGGACCCCGTGGCCCCGGCGGCATCCGCCCGCACCGCCGCCCGCGGCTTGACGTCACGCAGGGCTGGTTTCCGGGCTCCGGAGGGGCCTCGCGGCCGATGCGGCGCCTTCCCGGGGATTCCCCAGTGGCTTCTCGCCGCATTCATTCCTCCGCCACCGTTGCGGGGGCAGCGCCGGCTTCGGACCGGCTTCCCAATTCTCCGCCCCTCCCGGAGCGGCACCCTGACGAGCCGATCCTATCCTGTGGGCCCGCGATCGAAAGCACGGATTCCGACACCCGCGCGAAGGTTTCGGACAAGCCGGATCGAAACGATTCGCCGATGTCCGCAGGCCGGCCGTCGATTGCCGAGCTCGCTCCCCCGTGCAATGTCGATCGAGGGCCGATTTCGTCGAGGACGCCGGCATGTCGTGCCGGGCCGGGGTGCCGCCGGCGGGGAGCGCGCCGCCCTCTCACGCCGCTTCGGCACCGGCCTGGCGAGCATCCGGAGGTTCGGGGCGCTGGCCGCGAGGGAGGTGGACCGGACCCGCAGCAGTCGCGGCGGCGCCTGGGCTCTAGGCGCGACTCAGGTCCGGAGCGATGCGCAGCATGCCGCCGGCCGATTGTTCGACGGCGATGGGGATGCGGTAGACTTCGCTCAGCCTTCCGGCCTCGAGGACCTCCCCGGGCGCGCCCTCCGCGATGGCGCGTCCCTCGGACATCAGCAGCACGCGGTCGGCGAAGGCCGCGGCGAGGTTGAGGTCGTGCAGGACCGCGAGCACGCCGGTGCCGGCGTCGGCCTCGGCGCGGGCGAGGCGCAGCACCGCGACCTGGTGGGCGACGTCGAGGCTGGCGGTCGGCTCGTCGAGCAGGAGGAAGCGCCCGCCCCCGGCGGCGCGGCCGGTCCAGAGCTGGGCGAGCACGCGGGCGAGATGCGCCCGGGCGCGCTCGCCGCCGGAGAGGCGGTCGGCCGGGCGGCCGGCGAGGGCCGCGATCCCGGTCGCCGCCATGGCGCGCGCGACGATCGCCCCCTCGTCGGCGGCCCCGCGCGGCGCCGTCGCCGCGCCGAGCGCGACCAGAGCGGTGACGGTGAAGGGGGCGGCGAGCGCCGGCGCCTGCTCCAGCGCCGCGCGTTCGCGGGCAAGGCCCGCGGCGGTCATGGCGGCGAGCGGCCTTCCGTCGAGCAGCGCCGCGCCGAGGTCGGGGCGCAGCTCGCCCGCGAGCACCGCGAAGAGGCTCGACTTGCCGGCGCCGTTCGGGCCGCAGAGCGCCACCAGTTCGCCCGGCCGCAGCGCGAGGCCGACGCCCGCGAGCGCCGGGCGGCCGCCGCGGGTGAGATGCGCGTCGCGCGCCTCAAGCATCGCGGTGCATCCGCGCGAGCAGGAGCCAGAGGAAGAACGGGCCGCCGATCAGGCTGGTGGCGAGCCCCACCGGCGGCTCGGCGGGCGGTGCGATCATCCGCACCCCGAGATCGGCGCCGAGCAGCAGCGCCGCCCCGACCAGCGCCGCCGCCGGGGCGAGCGTCCGGTGGGCCGGGCCGACGCAGAGCCGGGCGATATGCGGCGCGACGAGCCCGATGAAGCCGATGGGGCCGGCGACGGCGACGCCGGCGCCGACCGCCAGCGCCGACCAGAGACCGGCGGCGCGCTTCACCCGCTCGACCTCGAGGCCCGAGTGCCAGGCGGCGCGCTCGCCGAGCTGCAGGAGGTCGAGCGCCAGGGCGAGCCGCAGGAGCCCGGCGGCCGCGGCGGCGATGCAGAGCGAGGCCAGCGCCGCCGCCCGCCAGCTCGCGCCGCCGAGCCCGCCCATGGTCCAGAAGGTGATGTCGCGCAGCTGCTGGTCGTCGCTCATGTAGATCATCAGCCCGACCGCGGCCCCGGCGATGGCGTTCACCGCCACGCCGGCGAGGATCAGCGTCGCGGCCTGGGTGGCGCCGCCGCGGCGGGCCAGTGCGAAGACCAGGGCCGTCGCCGCCGCCGCGCCGAGGAAGGCCGCCGCCGGGGTCGTCCAGAACCGGAGCTCCGGCGCCGCGGCGGCGAGCATGGCGCCGCCGAAGACGATCGCTGCCGCCGCCCCGAGCGCGCCGCCGGCGCTCACGCCGATCAGGCCGGGATCGGCGAGCGGGTTGCGCAGGATCCCCTGCAGGGCCGTCCCCGAGAGCGCGAGGCCGGCGCCGACCGCCGCGGCGAGCGCGACGCGCGGCGCGCGGATGGTGGTGACGATCGCCTCCGCGCGGGGGTCGGCCTCCCCGAGGAGCGCCGCGACCACCTCGCCGGGGCCGAGCGGGACCGGACCGAAGACCATCCCGGCGACGGCGAGGCCCAGCACCGCCAGCCCGAAGCCGATGAGGGCGAGCGCCGTCCCGGGGGGCGCGGCCCGGAGCAGAGGCGCGGGCACGCTCAGATCTTCAACTGCGCCGCCGTGTCGGGATGCAGGGCGCGCGCCAGCTCCGTCACCGCCGCCGGCGTGCGCGGGCCGAAGCCGAGCAGCTTCAGCCCGTCCATCACCAGGATGCGCCCCGCGCGCGCCGCCGGGGTCTCGGCGAGGCCGACGGCGGCGACCGCCGCCGCGCCGCCGCCCGCCGCGGCGGCCGCGTGGTCGGGCAGGAGCACCGCCTCCGGCGCGAAGCCGATCGCCGCCTCGATCGACAGCGGCCTGTAGCCCTCGAAGCCGGTGGCGGCGTTGCGGCCGTGGGCGAGCTCGATCATCGCATCGGCGGCGGTGCCGCTCCCCGCCGCGATCGGCGTGCCGTTCGCCACCG
>NZ_DAIUBO010000282.1:0-4306 GCF_036846665.1 Amaricoccus sp.
CGCCGGCCCGGCCGCCCTCCAGGGTCAGCCGGGTCCGGTCGTCGTCGTGGTCGGTCGTCGTCACCGCGAGGCTCGGGTCGCCGCCGCGGGCGGGGTGCACGTCGCATCCCTCGGGGGACGCGACGCACTCGTCCGGGCGCAGGTAGCCCCTGCGCCAGTCGAGGGCGACCCGCAGCGGATCGCCGGCGCGCTTGAGAACGTATCCGGTCATGGTCTTCGGGAAAAAGGCAGGCAGGGAACACACCCCCGTACCGCCCGAGCGGAGGGAGGAGCAGCGACTGGAAGATACGAGGGTGTGCCGGTCCGCCCCGTCAGGCGGGACGGACCTGTTTGCGCCGGCGTCGGGCGGGGTCTCCCCGTTCCTCAGCTCGCCGCAAATTTCAGGAGCTTGATCGCCGCGAAGTCGCTCACGTCACCGCCGATGCGCTTGGTGGCATAGAAGAGCACATGCGGTTTGGCCGAGAAGGGATCGCGCAGGATGCGCAGGTCCGGGCGCTCGGCGACGGTGTAGCCGGCGCGGAAATCGCCGAAGGCGATGGCATAGGCATCCGCCGCGATGTCGGGCATGTCCTCGGCGATCAGCACCGGATAGCCCATCAGCCGCGCCGGCTCGCCGGCAGCCAGGCCGTCCGACCACAGGAACCGGCCGTCCGCGTCCTTCATCTTGCGCACCGCGCCGGCGGTCTTGGAGTTCATCACGAAGGTCGCGTTGGCGCGGTAGCGGGCGCCGAGCGAATAGACCAGATCCACCACCGCATCGGCCGGATCGCTGGCGTTGAAATCGCCGTCCGCCCCGGTCGGCACATAGCCGAGCGAGCCCCAGGCGAAGAGCTCGTTGTCGACCTTGGGATAGCTCAGGAAGCCGGTCGGCTTGTCGTAGCCGTCGCCGGAGATGAAGGCGCTCGCCTCCGCCCGGCTGAACTTGTCGGCGATGCGCTGGGCCAGCCAGCCCTCCACGTCGAAGGCGCTGTCGTCGAGCAGGCGCTGGCTCGCCTTCGGCAGGGCCGAGAGCTCGTGCAGCGGGATCGAGATGCGGTCGACCTGCGGCGTGCCGGTCTCGGTGCGCTCGGAGGTCTCGTTGGCCCAGCCGGCGCCGATGTCGGAATGATCGACCAGCACGTCGAAGGCCGAGGCCTCGACGCTCACCACATTGGCGATGGTGCGGATCGACGCCGAGGAGCGGAGCACGCCGACGATCTCCGCGGCGGTCTGCGGATCGACGAGATAGCCGCCGTCGCCGGCGACGGCGGTCGAGAGCGCCTTTTCCTCGACGCGCAGGCCGCGCAGGCCGTCGTCGTCACCCGAGCGCAGATAGGCCGCGAAGGCCTTCTTGTGCGGCGTTTCGGTCTCGGCGCCACGCGCGAGCGGGGGGCGGGACATGGCGATGGATTTGCGGTCGAGCATGGCCAGCTGGGTTTCCTGTTCCTTGAGCTTCGATTTGATTTCAGACTGAAAATTGTTGAATTCGTTCAGAAACCCGGACAAGGCGGTCTTGACCTCCAGATGCGGGTTCTGACCCGACGCGGCGGCTTCCGCCCGGGACTTCTGTTCAGGTTTCTGCATCAGTGAATTCCTCGGTGACTGATGATTCTGGCGGCGTGAGGTCACGCCAGGAGTTCCCTGGCTTCGCGGAAAGCATCCGTCAGGGTCCGCGCCAGGTCCGCCTCCTCCTCGGAGATCTCGGCCTGCACCCGCGCGTCGGAGAGCATCGGGAAGGTCACGAGCGAGACCTCCCAGAGCTCGATTTCGTGCAGCAGGCGCTTGCCGCCCGCCGCCTTCTCGCTGCGCAAGGTCCGGTAGCCGATCGACAGCCCGTCGATCGCCCCGGCCTTCAGCAGCACCAGCGCCTCGCGCCCGGCCTGCACTTCCGGCAGGAGGCGTCCGCGCACGAAGAGGCCGCGCTTGTCCTCGCGCACCTCGTCCCAGACCCCGATGGGGCGCGAGGGATCGTGCTGCCAGAGCATCTTCACGCCGCGCCCCGCCTTGGCGAGCGCGGCGAGCGAGGCGCCATAGGCGCCCGGCTGCACCACGTCGCCGCCATGATCGGCCGCCCCGAAGATCGAGGCATAGCCCGCGATCTCGGTCTCGTCCTTGAGCGCGAGCTCGCCGTCGAAGCCGCGGAATTTCGTTTCCAGCGGGCTGAATCCGCTTGTCTGATGGATCATTGCACCTTCCCTCAGGAGACCGAGATTGTGATGAGGCCGTAGGCGATGTCGGCCATGATCAGCGAGGCCGCGCCATAGACCGCGAGCCAGATCCGCCGCTCCAGCCGGTCGAGCGTGACCTCGATGTGGTTGAGCCTCCGCTCGAGCTGGGACCAGCGTTCCTGGGTGATGCGTTCGTGCACGTCGATCCTCGCATGGGCGACGTCGAAGGGCTCGTAGAGGAAGCGCGAGCCACCGCCGCGGGCGCTGCCGGACATCAGCTTTCCTGCGACCCCGGCAGGCCGAGCATCTGCCGCTTCTCCGCGTCGCTCAGGAAGGTCGCCTTGGTGATGCGCCGCCAGAGCGCCTCGCGCTCTTCGGCCAGCGCCGGCACGTTGTCCTCGTCGACCTTGATCGCGAAGGGCGTGCCGTAATAGGCCGGCAGCCAGCCCGAGATCGCCGCCAGGGTCTTGGAGACCAGGGGCAGGACCGTCAGCCGGTAGAAGGCGCGATGCGCCTCGGCGTAATTGGCGTAGGTGTTGTCGCCCGGCAGGCCGAGCAGCATCGGCGGCACCCCGAAGGCCAGCGCCACGTCCCGCGCCGCCGCCTCCTTGGTGCGGTGGAATTCCATGTCCGAGGGCGAGAAGCCCATCGGCTTCCAGTCGAGCCCGCCTTCCAGCAGCATCGGCCGCCCGGCGTTGCGCGCGCCCTGGTGATAGGTCTCGAGCTCCTCGACCAGCCGCGAATACTGGTCCGAGGCCAGCGAACCCTGCCCGTCCGCGCCCTTGTAGACGATGGCGCCAGAGGGCCGTGCGGCGTTGTCCAAGAGCGCCTTCGACCAGGTGCTGGCGGAGTTGTGCACGTCGATTGCGCTTGCCGCCGCCTGCAGCGGCGAGAGCCCGTAATGGTCGTCCTGCGGGTGGAAGCTCTTGACGTGCAGCACCGGCACCCGCTCCTGGCGCATGTCGAAGACATGCTTCTGGGCGCCGACGACGTATTCATAGGCCACCGGCCAGCCGTCGGAACCGGGCACCGTCTTCATCCGGTCCGAGCGCAGCACGTAGAGCTCGCGCGGCCCCCCCGAGGCGGTCTCGCCCGCCGCCTCGAGATAGCCGTCCCCGGTCAGGAGCAGATGGCCGTAGAAGGTCTCCATCAGCGCCGCCCCGCTCTGGCCGGCGTTCGGCGCGGCCAAGAGGTCGAGCAGCGGATGCGTGTCGAAGCGCCGGTCGGCGTCCTGCACCACCACCGGCACCGCCGCGGCGGCTTCGGCGATGACCTTGACGCAGCGGAAGGCCACGGGATTGCGCAGGAAGCCGACCTGGGTCAGCGTCGCGGTGTCGCGCGAGGACCAGGCGACCCGCCCGTTGCCGTGGAACGCCACCACCGGCGCCGCCGCCGAGGCCTTCGCTTCGGGAACGGAGCCCTTCGACATGCGGAAATACTGCAAGACCATGAAAAGCTTGCTCCTGAATTGCGAGTTTCGGCGAATGGCCCGCTGGACCGTCGGTCGGTTCAGAGCCGGCGGATGCGCGGCTCGAGATAGCTCGCGGCCGGATCGATCATCAGATCGGTCATCGCCCAGACCAGCGCGTCCACGCGGTCGGGGCTGCCGCTTCCGGTGAAGCCGCTGGTGGTCATGGCGGCCATCTCGGCCTCCAGCTCACGGAACGGTTCGCGATGCGACACCCGTCCCTGCTCGTAGAGGGCGGCGACCGGCTCGGCGCGCGCGACCTTGCCCCGGCTCGCCCGCACCGCCCGGAAGGGCACCAGCGGATCGACCTGGCGGATCAGCGCGGCGACCAGCTCGCCCCCCTGGTTGACCTCGGCCACCAGCCTATCGGCGCGATGGGCGTGGAAGAGCGCCACCGCCCGCTCGGCCCAGCCCCGCGGCGAGGCGCCGGCGATCGAGCCGTCGGCGATCACCTGGGCGATCCAGTCCTGCGGCGGGCCCTTGGCCTCCACCCCGGCGACGACGATGCCGCAGGCGTCCGCCGAGCTGCCGCTGGTCACCGGCGGGTCGACCGCCACCACCACCCGGTCGAGCTCGAAGGCCCGCGGCGCCCGCGCCGCCTCCAGCATGTCCCAGGTCCAGAGCGCGCCCTCGACGTCGAGCATCAGCTCGCCGTCGAGCTCCTGCCGCCCCAGCCGCGTGCCGCCGTAGC
>NZ_DAIUBO010000283.1:0-4282 GCF_036846665.1 Amaricoccus sp.
CGGTCTTGCCGGTCTGGCGGTCGCCGATGATCAGCTCGCGCTGGCCGCGGCCGATGGGAATCAGCGCGTCGATCGCCTTCAGCCCCGTGGCCATGGGCTCGTGCACCGAGCGGCGGGGAATGATGCCGGGCGCCTTGACGTCGGCCACGCGGCGCTCGGTGGCCTCGATGGCGCCCTTGCCGTCGATCGGGTTGCCGAGCGCGTCGACCACGCGGCCGAGCAGCCCCTTGCCCACGGGCACGTCCACGATGGAGCGGGTGCGCTTGACCACGTCGCCTTCGCCGATGTCGCGGTCGGAGCCGAAGATCACCACGCCGACATTGTCGGTCTCGAGGTTCAGCGTCATGCCGCGGATGCCGCCGGGAAACTCGACCATCTCGCCGGCCTGGACGTTGTCGAGCCCGAAGACCCGGGCGATTCCGTCGCCGACGGAGAGGACGCGGCCCACCTCGGATACCTCGGCCTCCTGGCCGAAGTTCTTGATCTGGTCCTTGAGTATCGCAGAGATTTCAGCGGCTTGGATCGACATTATCCGACCTCTTTCATGGCATTCTGGAGTTTGGCGAGCTTCGAGCGAATGGAGGTGTCGATCATCCGCGACCCCACCTTTACCACGAGCCCGCCGATCAGGTCTTCGTCCACGGTCACCTCGAGCGCCACGTCCTTGCCCACGCTCGCCTTGAGCGTCCCGGCGAGGGATTCGGTCTGGGCCTTGGTCAGCGGCTTGGCGGAGATCACCTCCGCCGTCACCTCGCCCCGGTCCGCGGCGATCAGCGCCTTGACCTGCGACAGGAGGGCGGGGACGACGAAGAGCCGGCGGTTCTGGGCCATCAGCCCGAGCGTGTTCGTGACGGTCTTGCCCAGCCCCATCTTCGCGGCGATCGCCGCGATCGCGCGGCCCTGCTCGTCGCGGGTGTGGATCGGCGAGGCGAGCAGTTCGCGCAGGTCGGCGCTCTCGGCGAGCGCGGCCTCGAGCGCGGCGATATCCGTCTCGACCTGGCCCAGCGCCTTGTCATGCTTGGCGATTTCGAAGAGCGCGGTCGCGTAGCGCCCGGCCACCCCAGAGGTCAACGAAGCGGAACTGGACACGGGAACCCTTCCGATGATGTCGAATCCGGACCGAGAAGTCCGACATAACGGAGACTTATGCCAGTGTGGCGCCGCCCCCCGGCGAAATCCGCTCGCTGATAGCAGAGCGTTTACGGTGTGGCAATACGCGGAGGGCCGCCGCGGGATGCCGAATCCGCCGGTTGCCGCCGGCGGCCGGCTCGGGCCTCGGCCCGGCCAGGCCCTCGAGCACGTCGAGCGGGCCGGGGACGACGACCCGCGCCCCGGGCGGGCCGGGCCGGGCGTAGACCTGCTTCGATGCCTCCACCACCAGCGCCCCGGCGATGATGCGCGGCTCGAACCGGCGGCCGAGCCGCTCCATGAGATGCGACGACTTCAGCCAGAACTTCCGGTGCGACGGCGGCGAATAGAGCGCGGCCGCCTGCCGCTCGGGCAGGAAGCGGTGCTTGCGCAGCAGGCCTTCGAGCTGGCCGAAGCTGTAGGGGCGGCCGAAGCCGAAGGGCGTGGCGTCGCGCCGCGCCCAGAGCCCGGAGCGGTTGGGAACGATGAAGACGACGCGCCCCGAAGGGACCAGCACGCGCCAGATCTCGCTCAAGAGCGCGTCGGGCCGCTCGCAGGTCTCGAGCCCATGGGCGACGATCAGCCGGTCGACGCTGCTGGAGGAGAGCGGCCAGAGCGTCTCCTCGACGAGGACCGAGACATTCGCCGCGCCCGCGCCCGGCGGCCAGGGCATGACGCCCTGCTGCCCCGGCATCAGCGCCAGCACGCGCCCGGCCTCGCCGAGAAAGGGGCGCAGCAGCGGCGCGGCGAAGCCGAAGCCCGCCACCGCCATGCCATGCGTGTCGGGCCAGAGAGCGCGCAGGCTCTCCTGCAGCGCGCGCTGGGCGGAGCGCCCGAGCGGCGTGCGGTAGTAGAATGCGCGCAGATCCACGACATCGAGATGCATTGCGCGACCCTACCGGATCCGACAGACTGTCGCCAAGCCAATCGCTGCCGAGGGGATCGCCATGCCGCTCGAGATTGTCACCATTCCCTGCCGGTCGGACAATTACGCCTATCTGCTCCGTGATGGGGCGACCGGGCGGGTCGGGCTGGTGGATGCGCCGGAGGCCGAGCCGATCCGGATGGAGCTCGCGCGCCGGGGCTGGGGGCTCTATCTCATCCTGATCACCCACCACCATGACGACCATATCGCCGGGGTCGATGCGCTGCGGGGCGAGTTCGGCGCCGCGGTCGTCGGGGCGGCGGCGGATCGCGCGCGGCTTCCGGCGCTCGACAAGGCGGTGGCCGACGGCGACCGCGTGGCGCTGGGCGAGAGCCTTGGCACGGTCGTCGAGGTTCCGGGCCATACGATCGGGCATGTCGCCTATCATTTTCCCGCATCGCAGGCGCTCTTCTCGGCCGACAGCCTGATGGTCATGGGCTGCGGGCGGCTCTTCGAGGGGACCGCCGAGCAGATGTGGCGGAGCCTCGAGACGCTGGCGGCGCTGCCGCCGGAGACGCTGGTCTATTCGGGCCATGAATACGCCGAGAGCAACCTGCGCTTCGCGCTCTCGGTGGACGGCGAGAACCCGGCGCTGCTTGCGCGCGCCGAGGAGATCGCCGGCTTGCGCGCGCGCGGCGAGGCGACGGTGCCGGCGCGGCTCGACCTGGAGATCGCCACGAACCCCTTCCTGCGGGCGCGGGATCCGGGGATGAAGGCGCGCATGGGGCTCGGGGGGGCGCCGGATGCCGCGGTCTTCGCCGAGATCCGCCGGCGCAAGGACGCGTTCCGCTAGTCCGATCACCGGCCGGGAAATTCAGCCTTTTCACCGAAAGTTTTTGCGCTCCCGGGCGGCCCGGCTCATAATCACCCTTGAAGCGCTCGGGATAACACCGAAGTTTAACGGGTAACGGGCAAGATCGCATGACCTTGCTTGCGCTGGCCCCCAAGCCGGCGGCTCTTGACCGGAAGGATGCGGAGAATGCCCTCTTTTTCGAGTACCCTCGAAGCCGCAATTCACAACGCGCTCGGACACGCCAACGAACGCAAGCATGAACTCGCGACCCTCGAGCATCTTCTTCTGGCGCTCCTCGACGAGCCGGACGCCGCCCGGGTGATGAAGGCCTGCGGGGTCGATCTCGACAAGCTGCGCAAGACCATCGTCGCCTTCCTCGACGAGGAGCTCGACGCGCTGATCTCCGACATCGAAGGCTCGGAGGCCGCGCCGACCACCGGCTTCCAGCGGGTGATCCAGCGCGCGGCGATCCATGTCCAGAGCTCGGGGCGCTCGGAGGTGACCGGCGCCAACGTGCTGGTGGCGATCTTCGCGGAACGCGAGAGCCATGCCGCCTATTTCCTGCAGGAACAGGACATGACCCGCTACGACGCGGTGAACTACATCAGCCACGGCGTCGCCAAGGATCCGTCCTATGGCGAGCCGACCTCGCCCAAGGGCGCGGATCAGGCCAAGGAGCCGAAGGCGCAGGGGCCGAGCGGCAAGGAGGCCGAGGAGACGGCCCTGCAGAAATATTGCGTCGATCTCAACGAGAAGGCGCGGCGCGGCGACGTGGATCCGCTGATCGGGCGCGATCTGGAGGTGGAGCGCTGCGTGCAGGTGCTGTGCCGCCGGCGCAAGAACAACCCGCTGCTGGTGGGCGATCCCGGCGTCGGCAAGACCGCCATCGCCGAGGGCCTGGCCAAGAAGATCAACGACGGCGACACGCCCGAGATCCTGGCCGAGACCACGATCTTCGCGCTCGACATGGGCGCGCTGCTCGCCGGCACCCGCTACCGCGGCGATTTCGAGGAGCGGCTGAAGGCGGTGATGAAGGAGCTGGAGGCGCATCCGAACGCCATCCTCTTCATCGACGAGATCCATACCGTGATCGGTGCGGGCGCGACCAGCGGCGGCGCGATGGACGCCTCGAACCTGCTGAAGCCGGCGTTGCAGTCGGGCACCCTGCGCTGCATGGGGTCGACCACCTACAAGGAATACCGCCAGCATTTCGAGAAGGACCGGGCGCTGGCGCGGCGCTTCCAGAAGATCGACGTCAACGAGCCGACGATCGAGGACGCCTTCAAGATCCTCAAGGGGCTGAAGCCCTATTTCGAGGTGCATCACGACGTGCGCTACACCCAGGACGCGATCAGGTCGGCGGTGGATCTCAGCGCGCGCTACATCCACGACCGCAAGCTGCCCGACAAGGCGATCGACGTGATCGACGAGGCCGG
>NZ_DAIUBO010000284.1:0-4267 GCF_036846665.1 Amaricoccus sp.
ATCAACAAGGACGAGGAGGCGCCGATCTTCCAGGTCGCCGATTACGGCCTCGTGGGCGATCTGTTCCAGGTGGTGCCGGAGCTCGAGGCCGCGCTCGGCTGAGGCGTTCTGGGGCATCCAACCCACTGAGTACGGGCCCGGGGTGCAGAGCGGTCCCTGTGGCCTTGCCGCCAGCGACCAAAATTGACCCGCCGCAGCGGGCAAAAAAGGACGTCAGGAGCCCGCTGCAGGAAATACAAAGCTAGAGCTCATCCGGCGAATAGGCCGTAAACAACTCGTAGCTGCAGCCGGCCGCTTGCTGAGAGGTTAGGGCGACGAACAATACCGTCTCCCCATTTGGGGAGAGAGCCAAAGTCTTGGATGTGAATACGTCTGGAAACATTGCCCGGCCAGCACCCTGTTCACTGCCGGTGTAGAAGTTCATGTTACACCAGACGTAGTCGCCGCTATTTGTTCTAACCTTAATATAGACCCTCGCCGCCGTGGGATCGATCCTCATTGCGAACCAATCGGGCGATGCTTCGAAGACGTGTCCGACGATCGACTCCCCGACAGCAACCTGATTGGCCGCTTCGTATCCATCGTTCGGCTCGATCTCCTTGCCTTCCGCGAACTTCCTGGGCGGAATGACCATCTGATCTGAAGAAGCCTGGGCCAAACGGAAGGATGCCCTGTTGGTCTGCTGTGCCGCAATGCCGTTGCTGGGATGAGCGACCAAGAACATCCCTAGGACTGCCGCTTCAAGCCATCCCTTTGTGAACCCAAAAGACCGGTTGACCTTCCATTCCGGATCGCTCTCCAAGCGCACAAACATTCTCATCACCCGGCCCCCGTCAAACTTCAATCCCGTGCCCGGTAGACTATCGGATAACGAGCGTCCGATCAAAGGCGGCTGTCGCCCGTGATGCGGATATCATACTCGCACATCCTCGTGCCCCATGTCGAAGCCTTCAGAAAGATGTAGTCGTGCTCTCCGACAAAGACGCTCTCTCGAAGAGAGGAACCGATCGGAGCAAAGCGCCAAGTCTCCAATGGCTCAGCCTTGGCGTCGAGGACGGCGATCTCGCAAACTTCAGGCTCGTCGAAAGTTGCAGCGCCGCTTGAGACCTCAATGGATAGATCCTGCAGACCGAGTGCAGAGACCGGTATGGCGTACCAGTCCTCCCGATCTCCCCGTCCCGCATCCAATCTGGCCGAATAGACAACCCCTAGGCTGATCTCGCTTGCACGCGGGGGCGAGTTGTTCGGCTCTTTCTCTCCGGCATGCTCCAGGTCGACCGGCGTGCCCGGGATCTCGCCGCGTCCCCCGTTGTCTGGTCCAGCCGACGATTGTCGCTCCGCAACCACGAGGGGCGTCGCGATGAACCCGGCTCCGATCAGGAAGACGAGCAGGCCCGCCGATGACGACTCGAACTTCAGACCGAACAGCTCAAGCTTGGCCGAACCACGGCCCTTTGGCCGGAACATCAACCACAACCCTGCCAACGCGAAAACTGCGCCGCACCCCATCAGGAATAGGAGCTTCGTCTCGTCCAACTCGCCGAACTTCATCAAATCTCCTGGTGACACATCGGACTCGGGTTACCTTAGCCCAGTTGTCCAGTGCCGCGCACTATTCACGAACTGACGGATGCGTCGACTATTGGGTCGGCCGGGCCGGATAGGGTGTGGCGCCCGAGCTCTTCATCGCCATCGGCATCTCCGGCGCGATCCAGCATCTCGCCGGCATGAAGGATTCGAGGGGCATCGTCGCCATCGACAAGGACGAGGAGGCGCCGATCTTCCAGGTCGCCGATTGCGGCCTCGGGGGCGATCTCTTCCAGGTGGTGCCGAAGCTCGAGGCCGCACTCTACTGGGGCCCCGGGCGGGCCGGTCGGCGCCCGCTGAATCCCGGAAGCACTTCTCCCACTGACCGATGGGCCCGACCCCTCCGCGCGACCGGCGCGGAGGGGCGTCCGCCGGCCGGATCAGCTCTCCCGGTACCAGATCGAATGCTCGATCTGGTCGCCGAGTTCCGGATAATCCGCCGCGTGGAAGACCGGCTCCTTGCCGGCTTTCCGCTGCTCGAAATAATCCTTGGTCAGCTTCACCACCGTCCCCGACAGCGCCACGATCGCGATCAGGTTGATCGTCGCCATGAGCCCCATGGAGGCGTCCGCGGTGTTGAACACCGTCGCCACCGCCTGCAGCGACCCCCAGATCACCATGAGCAGCACCACCACCCGGAGCACCATCAGCCCCTCGTGCCGGCCGACCCCGAGATAGACCATCGCCATTTCCGAGTAGGAGTAGTTGCCGATGATCGAGGTGAAGGCGAAGAAGAAGATTGCGATGGCGACGAAATAGGTGCCGGCGCTGCCGATATGCTCCCCGAGGGCCGCCTGGGTGAGCGCCGTCCCGGTCACGTCGCCGCCGGGCACGTAAGCGCTGGAAAGCAGGATCATCATCGCCGTGCAGGTGCAGATCACCAGCGTGTCGATGAAGACGCCGAGCGCCTGCACGAAGCCCTGGCTCGACGGGTGGTGCGGCACCGGCGTCGCCGCCGCGGCGATGTTCGGCGCCGAGCCCATGCCCGCCTCGTTGGAGAAGAGCCCGCGCTTGACCCCGTTCAGCATCGCCGCGGCGACCCCGCCGGTGATCCCGCCCGCCGCCTCCTGCAGCCCGAAGGCCGAGCCGATGATATGGGCGAACATTCCCGGGATCTGCGGCAGATGCGTGAGCAGGACCCAGATCGCCACCAGGAGGTAGATGCCCGCCATCACCGGCACGATGTACTCCGCCACCGTCGCGATCTTGCGAATGCCTCCGAAGATCACCACCGCCGTGAGCGCCGCGACGACCAGCCCGGTCACGATCTTCGGCACGCCGAAGCCGCCCTGCATCGCCTCGGCGATCGAGTTCGCCTGCACCGCATTGAAGACCAGGCCGAAGGAGAGGATGAGACAGACGGAGAAAACCCCGCCGAGCCAGGGCATCCCGAGCCCCTTGGCGATGTAGAAGGCGGGCCCGCCCCGGTAGACCTGATGCTCGGGCCCGTGCACCTTGTAGAGCTGCGCGAGGGTCGATTCCGAATAGGCGGTGGCCATGCCGACCAGGGCCACCATCCACATCCAGAAGATCGCGCCGGGCCCGCCGAGCGTGAGCGCCACCGCGACGCCGGCGATGTTGCCGGTGCCGACCCGGCTCGCGAGGCTGGTGGCCAGCGCCTGCAGCGGCGTGATGCCTTCCTTGTCGGTCTCGCCGGAGCTCAGGATCACCCGGAACATCTCGCCGAAATGCAGGATCTGCTGGAAGCGCAATCGGATGGTGAAATAGACGCCGACCGCAAGCAATCCGTAGATCAGCACGTAACCCCAGAAGATCGTGTTGAGAAAATCGATGATCGTGTTCATGGCCGTCCCCCTGTGCCCTGATCGGCATACGCTACGCCCGGTACAAAAACCTGTCCACCGAATGCTCGCAGGCGCCAAGGTTTCCGGGACAAAGCCTTGCACGCCCCGGCGGCGCTGCCTAATCTGGCCGCCGAACGGCTATCGGGGCGAAAATCCATGGAAATCAAGCAGGTCGGCGTGATCGGCGCCGGGCAGATGGGCAACGGCATCGCGCATGTCTTCGCCCTTGCCGGTTACGACGTGCTGCTCAACGACATTTCCGAGGAGGCCGTGGCGCGGGCGCTGGAGGTGATCGGCCGGAACCTCGAGCGGCAGGTCTCGCGCGCGCGCATCACCGAGGCCGACCGCGAGGCGGCGCTGGCGCGGATCCGCGCCGAGCCCGATCTCGCGGCGGTGGGCGCCGCCGATCTCGTGGTGGAATCCGCGACCGAGAAGGAGGCGATCAAGAACAGCATCTTCGAGAGCCTCGCGCCGCATCTCGCGCCGCAGACGATCCTGACCACGAACACCTCCTCGATCTCCATCACGCGGCTGGCGGCCCGGACCGACCGTCCGGAACGCTTCATGGGCTTCCATTTCATGAATCCGGTGCCGGTGATGCAGCTGGTGGAGCTGATCCGCGGCATCGCCACCGATCAGGCGACCTACGACACGCTGCTCGGGGTGGTCGAGACGCTCGGCAAGACCGCCGCCAGTTCCGAGGATTATCCGGCCTTCATCGTCAACCGCATCCTGATCCCGATGATCAACGAGGCGGTCTATGCGCTCTACGAGGGCGTGGGCTCGGTGGCCTCGATCGACATCTCGCTCAAGCTCGGCGCCAACCACCCGATGGGGCCGCTGGAGCTGGCCGATTTCATCGGGCTCGACACCTG
>NZ_DAIUBO010000285.1:0-4249 GCF_036846665.1 Amaricoccus sp.
ACTGCTGGCACGCCTCGCGGCGCCAGGCGATGCTCGAGGCCTGCTGGGAAAAGGCGGGCGCCTTCGTCCACCAGCAGATCATCTGGGTGAAGGACCGCGGAGTGCTCACCCGCTCGCATTACCTCTGGAAGCACGAGCCCTGCTTCATGGGCTGGGTGCGACCGCACCGTCCGCCGAAGGTCGCCGACGAGATGCTGGCCTCGACCTGGGTGATCCCGAGCCTCAACGGCGAGGAGCGCCCGGACCACCCCACGCCGAAGCCTCTCGACTGCTTCGCGATCCCGATGCGCCAGCACGTGGCGCGCGGCGGCATCTGCTACGAGCCGTTCTCGGGCTCCGGCTCGCAGATCATGGCGGGCGAGGCGACAGGGCGGAGGGTCTTCGCGATGGAGATCAGCCCGGCCTACGTCGATGTCGCAGTCGAGCGCTGGCAGGCCGAGACCGGGCGCGACGCGGTGCTCGACGGCGACGGCCGCAGCTTCGCCGCGGTGAAGGCAGAGCGGCTCGGCGCCGAGGTTTCGCCCGAGTCCGAGCCGCCAAAGCGCTCGCGCAAGCCGGCGGCCGCGTGACCCGGCCATGCGCGTCCTCGTTGCCTGCGAATTCTCGGGCGTGGTCCGCGATGCCTTCCGGGCGCGCGGCCATGACGCCGTGTCCTGCGATCTGCTGCCCTCCGAGCGGTTGGGGCCGCACATCGTGGGCGACGTCCGCGCCATCCTGCACGACGGCTGGGACCTGCTGATCGCTCACCCGCCGTGCACCTTCCTCGCCAACAGCGGGGCGAAGCATCTCTACCTCGGCTGCCGCCGGGAGAACGGCGCCTGCGGCGACCGCTGGGCCAACCTCGGGCACGCCGCAGCGTTCTTCCTCGCCATGCTCGGGGCGCCGATCCCGCGCATCGCGGTCGAGAACCCGATCATGCTTGGGCACGTCCGCCGGCTCTTCGACCTGCCCGCGCCCTCACAGACGATCCAGCCGTGGGAGCACGGGCATCCCGAGACCAAGGCGACCTGCCTGTGGCTTAGGAGCCTGCCGCGGCTGAAGCCGAC
This sequence comes from Amaricoccus sp., assembly GCF_036846665.1. NCBI lineage: Bacteria > Pseudomonadati > Pseudomonadota > Alphaproteobacteria > Rhodobacterales > Paracoccaceae > Amaricoccus > Amaricoccus sp. Next base: position 1,047 of record NZ_DAIUBO010000285.1, read on the forward strand.
GCGCGTCGTCGAGGGCCGGGAGGCGCGGGTGCACCGTGAGCCCCCCGGACCGGAGCGGTGGCGCAACCGGAGCCGCACCTTCGAGGGCATCGCCGCGGCAATGGCTGAGCAGTGGGGCGGCGCCTGAACGTGAGCCGCCGCCCCGGTTGGGGGCGGCGGGGCTTCGCGGCGCCGCTCAGGCGTCACCGGGCGGGTCAGGGTCGATCGCCTCGACGCTCTCGACGACCGGCGGGAATGCCTCGTCCGCATCGAACCACGAGGTGGCGGTCTCGATGCGGACGAGCTCGGGCCAGCGCTGCCGGTGGTCCGCCGGGTAGTACCCGAGGTGCATCGAAGCCACGAACTCGGACGCGACCACACCGGCCCGCTCCCGGCCGTCGCACGCGATGATCAGCGTCGCGTGATGCTCGTGGTCGTAGGCGTGAACCCGGAAGAGCGGCATCGTCACTCGCCCTTCCTGAGGGTCGCCCGGCCCTCGCGCCAGTCCACCCCGGCGTCACTGAGCGCGGCGCGCAGCTCGGTGATGAGCCGCCACGGGACGCGCGCCTCGTAGACGTGCTCGTGCTTTTGGACCGGCGGGTAGGCCGCCAACTGCAGCGCGAGCGCGAGGATGCGGTGCCGCGGGTCCGGTCGGTCGGCGGGGCTCAACGCCCCGCCTCCTCTGGGTCCGTCGTGTCGGGCCGCTCGTCAGGCGGCGTGAACTCCTCGCCCGCCTCGAAGTCGAGGATCAGGTCGTGGAGGAACTGCGCCGGCTTCTGGCCGGCCTTCCGGGCCAGTCGCTGAAGCGCGGCCTCGGCGCGGTCGCTGATGCGATGTACCGCCATCAGTGTCACTCTGCAGCAAGTCGGTAGACCCGTTCGCCGCCCTCGACCTTCTTCGAGGAAACGGTGAGCCCGAGCTTCTTCTTCAGGGCACCGGCGAAGAAGCCCCGGACGGTGTGTGGCTGCCATTGAGTGGCCGCGACGATCTCGGCGATGGTGGCGCCCTGCTTGCGGCGGAGCATCGCGATCACCTGCGCCTGCTTGGTGCCGCCGCGGGTCTTCGGCGCAGGCGCGACGTCCGCGTCCGTGGGCGCCGCCTTCCGCGGCCGGCCCCGACGCTTCGGGGTGGCCTCGACCGGCGCCTCGTTGGCGCGCGTGGGCGCACCCGCGGCCGGCTCGCCGGCCGAGTTGGTGCCTTCGTTGAAGGCGTAGGGGACCGCCTCGGGCTCGATGCCGATGGCGTCCGCGCCGGCGGCGGTGATGAAGAGAAGCACCCCGCGGCCGTCCGGCTCGGGGAGGTTGCGCCAGACTCGGTTCAACGCCGTGTCCGCCTTGCGCGGGCTGTCGACGACGTGCTCGCGGATCAGCCCGCGGGAGAGCAGCGCTGCCACGACCTTCGTCGCGGCTCCGCCGCGCAGCGAGCCGGGCAGCGGCAGAACGTTGCCGTCGGCGCGCTGGGCGGCCGCCGATAGGATGATCACTTGAGTATCGGAGAGCTTGGTCATCGGGTCGTCCTTCATTGCGAGGCGCGGGACCATCCCGCGCCTGCTACGACCCCGAGCCGCGCATCCCGGCGGGAGCGCGGCGGAGCCGGAAGGGCGGCGATCAGTAGGGAAGCTCGGCCATGATCGCGAAGTGGTTGGCGAGGCCGGTCAGGTAGGGGAGCCCCTTCGGGATCCCGGTCTCGCGGCTGGTCTTGCGGTCGATGCGCCACCCCATCCATCGGGTGATCGCGGCGTCGATCGCCTCCTGCAGCGTCTCGCCCTTCCAGAGTTCGCTGGCGACGTCGTCGGCGAAGTGGCGGCCGTGGCGGGAGTCGAGGAAGTCGCGCACCCCCTCGTGCGAGGCGGTGGTTACCTCGGCGATCCGGCGGGAGGCGATCTCCCAGGCCTTCGCGGGGTCGGCGGCCGGGTCGTTCTCGATACGGCCGATGGTGCCCCAGTAACCCCATTCGGTGTTCCGGCTGGGCAGGATCGTGGTCATGGTCGTGCTCCATTCAAGCGTCTGCTTGACACCACACATGCTCGGTTCCGCGCGCGATCCAAGGCAATAAGCGGATCATTTCATTGCTAAATCGAGGCCGCTATGCAGGGCATGAGCGAGCGCGAGTATGCCGCCCGCGCCGGGCTCTCGCGCGGGGCGATCCAGAAGGCGAAGGCCGCCGGCCGGCTGGTGCTGCACCCCGACGGCTCGATCGACGCGGAGGCGTCCGACGCCCGGCGCGCCGCTTCGACCGACCCGTCGAAGCAGCGCGGAGCCCCGACGCCGCCGAAGCTGAAGCCGGTGCCGAACGCCGCGCTCTCGGCGGTGGGCGACACCCTGCGGGAGAACGGCCTGCCGCCGCCAGCGGCCGGCGGCGCCACCTTCCTGCAGGCGAAGACTGCCAACGAGGTGCTGAAGTCGCAGGAGCGGCGGCTGAAGCTCCAGAAGCTGAAGGGCGAGCTGGTCGACCGCGCCCGCGCCGAGACGCTGGTGTTCCGGCTCGCCCGCGAGACTCGGGACGCCTGGGTCAACTGGCCGGCCCGCGCCGCGGCGCTGATCGCCGCCGAGGTCGGGCTCGATCCCGCCGCCATGCAGAAGGTTCTCGAAGCCCATGTCCGAGCGCATCTCGACGAGCTCGCCGAGGCTCGGCTCGATCTCGGATGACGACCCGATCCTGGCGTTCGACGGGGCCGCGGCGCTGTTGCGGGCCTGGGGCGGCGGGCTGAAGCCCGACCCGCTGCTCACCGTGTCGGAATGGGCCGACCGCTACCGAAAGCTCAGTTCGCGCTCGGCGGCCGAGCCCGGGCGCTACCGCACCCGGCGCACGCCGTACATGAAGGAGATCATGGACGCGCTTTCGCCGGGGCACCCGGCGCAGCGGGTGGTGTTCATGAAGGCGGCTCAGGTCGGCGCGACGGAAAGTGGCAATTCATTCATCGGCTTCGTGATCCACCAGGCGCCCGGGCCGATGCTCGCGGTGCAGCCGACTGTCGAGCTCGCCAAGCGCAACTCGCGCCAGCGCATCGATCCGCTGATCGAGGAGAGCCCGGCGCTCCGGGACAAGGTGAAGCCGGCGCGCTCGCGCGACGCCGGCAACACCATGCTGTCGAAGGAGTTCGCCGGCGGCATCCTGATCATGACCGGGGCGAACTCTGCTGTCGGCCTGCGCTCGACCCCGGCGCGCTACATCTTCCTCGACGAGGTCGACGCCTATCCGGCCTCGGCCGACGAGGAAGGCGA
>NZ_DAIUBO010000286.1:0-4232 GCF_036846665.1 Amaricoccus sp.
GGGGAGGGGGCCCCCCGCCGCCGTTAAATATCAGCGGGCCGGGGGAGCCGCCGGCCGGGGGCGCGCACCCCGCGGTGGAGGCACCCCCCCCCCCGGCGCGGGGGGCCCCCCGCCGCACCATCGCCGTCCATCGCGCGGTCTTTGCAGAGGCGGGCCTCGCGGAGGCCCTCGACCGCGTCCTCGGTCTCGTGGTCCAGCCCGGCGTGGAATTCGGCAACCGCAACGTCATCGCCTATCGGCGTGAGCGGGCGCAGGGCCTGGCCGCCGTGCTCGCCGAAGAGCCGAAGCTCGTCTTCGAGGCGCATTCCACCGACTATCAGGGCGCGGCGCCGCTCTCCGAACTGGTCGGGGACGGGTTCGCGATCCTCAAGGTCGGGCCGGAGCTCACCTTCGTGCTGCGCGAGGCGCTCTACGCGCTCGACCTGATCGCCTCGGATCTGCTGCCCGATTACGGCGACCGGCCGCTCCTGCGCGCGATGGAGGCGCTCATGCTCGACCGCCCGGGGGACTGGCGCCGGCACTACGACGGCGACGCGGCCGAACGGCGGCTCCTGCGCCATTATTCGCTCTCGGACCGCATCCGCTACTACTGGACCGCACCCGAGGCCCGCGCCGCCGTCGATCGGCTGGTGGCGGCGCTCGCGGGGCGGCGGATCCCGCTGCCCCTGATCTGGCAGCACCTGCCGGGCGCCGCGCATTTCGCCGACCGGCCGCTCGAGCCGGAGGAGGTGCTGATCTGGCGCTTGCGCCGGAGCCTCGCCACCTATCATGACGCCTGCCGCAACTGAGCGGCGCCGACCACAGGGAGATAGAGACATGCCCCTCGACCAGTTCCGACTCGACGGTAAGGTGGCGCTCGTGACCGGGGCGAGCCGTGGCATCGGGCTCGCCATCGCCAGGCTCTTCGTGGAGGCGGGCGCGAAATGCCTCGTCACCGGCCGGACCCGCACGCCGGAGGTGGGCGCGCTGGAGGATGCGAATCCCGAAACCGTCGCCTGGGTCGCGGCCGACGTGAACGACCCGGCCACGCCCGACAGGCTGGTGAAAGCCACGCTCGACCCTTTCGGCCGCCTCGACATCCTCGTCAACAACGCCGGCGTCGCCGCCAACGGCCCGTTCCACGAGTTCGACGACACCCAGCTCGCCTTCATCATGGACACCAACGTGATCGCGCCCTTCCGCATCGCCCGCGCCGCGGTCCGGCCGATGCTCGCGCAGGGTGCGGGCGTGGTGCTCAACGTGGGCTCGATCTCGGCCTATGTCGCCAACAAGCCCCAGGACCAGGTGGCCTACAATGCCTCCAAGGCGGCGGTGCACCAGATGACCCGGGTGATGGGCTTTGAGTACGGGCCCCGCAACATCCGGGTGAACGCGCTGGCGCCCGGCTATGTGGTGAGCGACATGACCGCAGGGGGGATCGCCAAGGAGGCCTGGAACCGCATCTGGACCGAGAACACGCCGATGGGCCGCTTCGCCCAGCCGGAGGAGATGGCCAATTGCGCGCTGTTTCTCTGCTCCCCCGCCGCGAGCTACGTGACCGGGACCGTCCTGGTCGCCGACGGCGGCTATACCACGCATTGAACGAATCAGGGGCCGCCGGGTGGCGGCCAGTCACGGGAGAGAGACAATGGCCGAGGGAATGCAGGGAAAGGTCGCGCTGATCACCGGCGCCGCCTCCGGGATCGGGCTCGCGACCACCGAGGCGCTGATCGCGGCGGGGGCGAGGGTCGTGCTGGCGGACCGGGACGAGAAGGCGCTCGGCGCGCTTCGCGGTCGGCTTGGCGAGGCCGCCATTCCGCTGGTGGTCGACCTGCTCGATCCGGAGAGCTGTGCCGCGATGGTCCCCGGCGCGCTCGAAAAGGCGGGCCGGATCGACATCCTGCATTGCAACGCCGGCACCTATATCGGCGGCGACCTGATCGAGACCGACACCGCCACCATCGACCGCATGCTGAACCTCAACGTCAATGCGGTGATGAAGAACGTCCGGGACGTGCTCCCGCACATGATCGCGCGCGGCAGCGGCGACATCGTCGTCACCTGCTCGGTCGCGGGCCATGCCGCGGTGCCTTGGGAGCCGGTCTATTCCGGCTCGAAATGGGCGATCACCTGCTTCGTGCAGACCATGCGCCGCCAGCTCAACAGGAAGGGCATCCGGGTGAGCCAGGTCTCGCCGGGCCCGGTAGTCAGCGCGCTGCTCGCGGACTGGCCCGAGGAGAACCTGCGCAAGGCCAAGGAATCCGGCAGCCTGATCGAGCCGACCGAGGTCGCCGACGCGGTGATGTTCATGCTGACGCGGCCGCGGAACGTCACCATCCGCGACATGATCGTGCTTCCCACCAATTTCGACATCTGAGGCGGCGATGGCAGACCTTTCGGGACTGACCGCGCTCGTCACCGGTGCCGGCGGCGGCATCGGCGTCGCCATGGCCGAGACCTTTGCCGCGGCCGGGGCGCGCCTCGCGCTGGTGGACATCGTCGATTGCGGCGCGCTCGCGGCCCGGCTCGGGGAAGGGCACCGGAGCGACCTGCTCGACCTGCTCGATCCCGAGGCCATCTCGCGGAAAGTCGCGGCGATCGGCCGGGACCGCGGCATCGACATCCTGATCAACAACGCCGGGCTCGGGATTGTCGCGCCCGCCGAGGAACAGTCCGTCGCCGACTGGGACCGCACCCATGCGATCAACCTGCGGGCGCCCTGGCTCACCGCCGTGGCGGCGCTGCCCTTCCTGAAGGCTTCGGGCCGCGGGCGCGTGGTCAACATCGCCTCGCAGGCGGCGGTGATCGCCATCGCCGAGCATGCGGCCTATGGGTCGAGCAAGGCGGGCCTCATCGGGCTGACCAAGGTCCTGGCGCTGGAATGGGCGCGATACGGCATCACCGTCAACGCGATCTCGCCGACCGTGGTCGAGACGCCGATGGCGCTGGTCGGCTGGTCGGGCGAAAAGGGCCTGCGCATGCGCCAGGAGATCCCGGTCGGCCGCTTCGCCCGGCCCGGCGAGATCGCGGCGGCGGCGCTCTATCTCGCCTCCGATCAGGCCGGGATCGTCAACGGCGAGAACCTCATGGCCGACGGCGGCTATTCCATCCGCTGACGCGCGGGACCGCGCCCTCCGGCGCCCGTCAATAGGGCGCCTCGACATCGTTCATCGAGACATAGACGGTCTTCAGCTCGCTGTAGTGATTGATCGCGAGCTTCGAGTTCTCGCGGCCGATGCCGGACATCTTCGACCCGCCGAAGGGGGCTTCCACCGGGGCGAGGTTGTAGGTGTTGATGTAGCAGGTCCCGGCCTCGAAGCCCCGGACCACGCGATGCGCGCGGCTCAGGTCGCGGGTGAAGACGCCGGCGGCGAGGCCGAATTCGGTGGCATTGGCGCGGGCCATCACCTCCTCCTCGCTCGCGAAATCCAGAACCGACATGACCGGGCCGAAGATCTCCTCGCGGGCGATGGTCATGTCGTCGGTCACGTCGGCGAAGACCGTGGGCTCGAGGTAGAACCCGGCCCGGTCGAGCTGACGGCCGCCGAAGACCAGCCGCGCGCCTTCCGCGATCGCCTTGGCGATATAGCCCTTGACGATCTCCATCTGGCCCTGGCTGACCACCGGGCCGAAGCTGACCTCCGGATCCATCGGATCGCCGATCCTGGCCTTGGCCAGGCGTTCGGCGAGGCGGGTGAGGAACGCCTCCTTGATGCCTTCCTGGACGAAGACGCGGGTGCCGTTGGAGCAGACCTGGCCGGACGAATAGAAATTGCCGAGGATCGCACCCGAGACCGCGTTCTCCACATCCGCATCGTCGAAGACGATCATCGGCGACTTGCCGCCCAGCTCCATCGTGACATGCTTCATGCCGCCGGCGGCGGCGGCATAGACCTTGCGCCCCGTCGGCACCGAGCCGGTCAGCGACACCTTGGCCACGCGGGGGTCGGTCACGAGCGCCGCCCCCACGTCGCCATAGCCCTGCACGACGTTGTAGACGCCCCTCGGCGCCCCGGCCTCGACCAGGATCTCGGCGACTTTCAGCGCCGAGAGCGGCGTGGTCTCCGAAGGCTTGAACACCATGGTATTGCCGCAGGCCAGCGCCGGCGCGCCCTTCCAGCAGGCGATCTGGGTCGGGTAGTTCCAGGCCCCGATGCCGACGCAGACGCCGAGCGCCTCGCGGATGGTATAGGCGAAATCCCCCCCCGCCAGCGGAATGTGCTCGCCGGTCAGGCTGGGCGCCAGCCCGCCGA
>NZ_DAIUBO010000287.1:0-4212 GCF_036846665.1 Amaricoccus sp.
TGGCGGCGCGGCGGTGTTCTCCTACGTCTGGCCGACCTCTCTGGACCCTTCCACCGTGGGTTTCGCGCCCCAGGCGGGCATCCTTGCCTTCGCGGTCACGATCCATCCCGATTTCGACGACACGCCGCTCTTCGACGAGAGCGGCTCCGGCGCCACCGGCGACGATGGCGGGACCTGGCACAGCCATTGGGTCGTGCTCGGGCCGGACGAGACCTGCGGGCCGGGCGCGCTCAAGGTCATCGACATCCCCGAGGGCGCGACGCCGCCGCTGCCGCTGACTTGGCCGGGCCTGCCGATCCTGATCGACAGCCCGGGCTGGTCGCCGGTCTTCGACGGGCCGCGGCTCAGCGTGACGGTGCCCCTCGCCGACATCGGCGCAATGGAGGAAGCGCGGTTCGACGGGGTCGCTGCCGCCCTTCGGGTCGATGCGAATATCCACGCGCCGCTTCTCTGCGTGACGGACGTCTTCGACGTGGCTTCGGGGGATCTGAGCCTGCCGGGCCGGGTCGGGCAGTGAGAGACCGGGAGCGGCGACCTCTCCGCCGCGCCCCCACGACAAGGATCGGAACGATGGAGATGGCGCCCTTCTTCGCGGCCGACTGGCTGAACACGGAGCGGCCGCTGGTGCTGGCGGATTTCCGCGGCCGGGTCCTGGCGGTCGAGGTGTTCCGGATGCTCTGTCCCGGCTGCGTCCTGCACGGCCTGCCGCAGGCGCAGCGCCTGGCGCAGGCCTTCGATGCGCGGGACCTCGCGGTCATCGGCCTGCACAGCGTCTTCGAGCATCACGACGGCAACAGCCGCGAGACGCTCGCCGCCTTCCTGCACGAATGGCGCATCCGCTTTCCCGTTGCCATCGACGCGCCGGGCGAAGGCCCGATGCCGCGCACCATGGCGGCCTGGGCGTTGCAGGGCACGCCCAGCCTTGTGCTCCTCGACCGGCGGAGCGCGATGCGGGCGCGGCATTTCGGGCAGGTGGCCGATCTCGCCCTCGGGGCCGAGGTCATGGCGATGATCGGCGAGACTGCGGAGCGATGACGCAGATCGCGTCCGCCGTCATGCCGATGGCGTGGTTCCGGCACGATCGCGGGCAGGCATTGGCCCGAAGCCATCTGTCGGAGGCAATATCAGGCCCGCGTCAGCCTGACCGCGCGCCCGATCAGGTTGCGGCCCGGCGCGAGCAGGCTCTCGAGATCGAGCCGCTGAGCGGGGAGGCCGCGGGCCTCGCAGGCGGCATTGACCCGGTCGATCAGCCTGCCGCCGGTGGCGGCCTGCGCGGCGGCCGCCGCCTTCACGATCTCCTGGGCATCCTTCAGCGGCATGTGCCGCGCCAGGCCGAAGGCCAGCGCCTCGGCATAGGCGCCGCCGCCGTTCAGCTCGATCGCCGCGGCCATGCGGGCGGGATCTAGCCGCAGGTCGGAAATCAGCGCCGCCGCATGGCGCAGGCCCGCCCCCGCCGCGACCGCCATCGGCGGCAGGCAGAGCCATTCCACCGCCCAGGCCGCGCCGTCGCGCTCCTCCGTCTGGAGGAGCGCTTGCTGCGCGAGGCCCGCCTGCGCCGCGCTGAAGCGCGCCAGCGTGACCAGCGTTTCGGCCAGAACCGGATTGGCCTTCTGCGGCATGGTCGAGGAGCCGCCGCCCGCGCCGGCCGCCGCCTCGGCGATCTCGCTGCGGCCGAGCAGGACCAGATCCGCGCCGATGCGCCCCGTGAGGCCGGAGACCATCGCCAGCCAGTTGGCGAATTCGACGAGCCCGTCGCGCTCCACATGCCAGGGCTTGGCGGGGCAGCCGAGGCCGAGCTCGGCGGCCAGCGCCTCCATCACCGGGATGCCCCGCTCGCCCAGCGCCGCGAGATTGCCGGAAGCGCCGCCGAACTGCAGGAGGAGGAGCCGGGGCCGCAGCTCGCCCAGCCGCTCGCGGCACCGCGAGAGCGGCGCCATCCAGCCGGCGATGCGCAGGCCGAAGCTGGTCGGGGTGGCGATCTGCGACCGGGTCCGCCCGGCCATGGGCAGACCCGCATGGCGCCTGGCCGCCGCACCGAGCGCCGCCACGAGCGCGGCGAGGCGTGCATCGAGGATCTCGAGCACGGGGCGAAGGCGCAGCACCAGCCCGGTGTCCATGGCATCCTGCGAGGTGGCGCCCCAATGCAGGAAATCGCCGTGCGGCGGCCCGATCCGCGCGCGCAGCGCCTTGACGAGGCCCGGGACCGGGATGCCGGCCGCCTCGGTCGCGGCCCCGAGATCCGCCGCCGCGATCTCGATCCCCTCCAGCGCCTGCGCGATCGCCGGACCCGCCGCGGCGGGGATCACCCCCAGCCGCGCCTCGACGCGCGCCAGCGCCGCCTCGAAGCGCAGCATGGCGGCGATCTCAGCCTCGGCGCCGAATTGCGCCGCGATCTCGGCATCGCCGTAGAGACCGGCGAGCAGCGGGCTCTCGAAGGCGGCGACGGCCATCGCCCTCAGGCCTCCCGCAGCCCGAGAATCGCCCGGGCCTGCCGCCAGCTCGCCACCGGGCGGCCGTGCTCGGCGCAGAGCGCCGCCGCGCGGCGCACGAGGGCGGCATTCGACGGGGCCAGCGTGGTGGCGTCGAGCCGCACGTTGTCCTCGAGCCCGGTGCGTACATGCCCCCCGGCGGCGATGCACCATTCGTTGAGCGTGATCTGGTGGCGCCCGATGCCCGCCCCGCACCATTCCGCCTCCGGCGCCAGGCGCGAGACCGTGCGGCGGTAATAGTCGAAGACGTCGCGGTCAACCGGCATGGCGTTCTTCACGCCCATGACGAATTGCACGTAGAGCCGGCCGGGGATGCGGCCGTCGCGGTTCATCGCCGCGGCCTGGTGGATGTGGCTGAGATCGAAGGCCTCGATCTCGGGCTTCACCCCATGGGTGCGCATCTCGGCGGCGAGCCAGTCGACGAGGTCCGGCGGGTTCTCGTAGACGCGGGTCGGGAAGTTGTTCGAGCCCACCGAAAGCGAGGCCATGTCGGGGCGGAGCGCCAGCATGCCGCCCCGGGTGCGGCCGGCGCCGGAGCGGCCGCCGGTCGAGAGCTGCATGATCATGCCCGGGCAATGCGCCCGGATCCCCTCCATCAGCCGCGCGAATCGCTCCGGGTCCGAGCTCGGCGTCCCGTCTTCGTTGCGGACATGGGCGTGAACGATCGAGGCACCGGCCTCGAAGGCCTCCTGGGTGCTCTCGACCTGCTCGGCGACCGAGATCGGCACCGCCGGGTTGTCGGCCTTGGTCGGCAGCGAGCCGGTGATCGCCACGCAGATGATGCAGGGCCTGGCCTCAGACATCGAAGAACACCGTCTCGTTCTCGCCCTGAAGGCGGATGTCGAAGCGGTAGAGCGCCATGCCGTCCCGCTCCTCGCGGGCGGCGATCAGGGTCGGCCACCGCGCGGGGTTCTCGATGAGGCCGAGCACCGGATCGGCGGCATTGGCCGCGGGCTCGTCGGAGAAATACATCCGGGTGCTGAGGCCGATGTTGATGCCGCGCGCGACGATCCAGAGATTGAGATGCGGCGCCATGGGCTTGCCACCGCGGCCTGCCACGGCGCCCGGCTTGACGGTCTCGAAGGCGAAGCGGCCGGTGTCGAAATCCGAGATCACCCGGCCCCAGCCGCGGAAGCCCTCCTCGACCTCGCCGTGGCGCGGATCCTCGGGGCTCGCGTGGATCCCGGCGGCATTGGCCTGCCAGACCTCGATCAGCACGTCCCTGAGCGGGGCGCCGGTGCCGTCGAACACGCGTCCCTCGACGCGGATGCGCTCGCCGGCGGCATTGGGCCCGGCGATGTCGCGGCCGAGCTCGTTCTCGAAGATGGCGAATCCCGCCGCGCCGGGCGCGAGCCCGATATGGACGTAGGGACCGGCGGTCTGCGACGCGGTCTCGCGGAGATAGTCGAGCGGCTGCACCATGGCTCAGTTCCCCTCCAGCCGGTTCTCGAAGAGCGTCGAGCGCCGCCCGCGCAGCACGATGTCGAACTTGTAGGCGAGGCTGTCGAGCGGGATGCTGGCGTTGAGGTCCAGCGGCGCGATCAGCTGCGCGAGCGCCGCGCGGTCCGGGATCGCGGCGAGGATCGGGCAATGCGGGATCAGGGGATCGCCCTCGAAATACATCTGGGTGATCAGCCGCTGGGCGAAGCCGGTGCCGAAGACCGAGAAATGGATATGCGCCGGGCGCCAGTTGTTCACCCAGTTGCGCCAGGGATAGGCGCCG
>NZ_DAIUBO010000288.1:0-4210 GCF_036846665.1 Amaricoccus sp.
CGTCGCCCGGCCCTGGTGGGAGGCCGAGATGTCGAGGAAGGTCAGCTCGTCGGCGCCCTCGGCGTCGTAGCGCCGGGCCAGCTCGACGGGGTCGCCGGCGTCGCGGAGGTTCTCGAAGTTGACCCCCTTCACCACCCGGCCGGCGTCGACGTCCAGACACGGGATCACACGTACGGCGAGGCTCACGACGACCGCCCACCGGTCAGGGTCAGGGCCAGCTCGACCTGCCGCGGATGCGGCGCGACGGCTTCGCCGGCGGGCTCTTCGCGATCTGGGTGCCCTCCCCCGAGACCGGGACCGACATCGACGCGCTCATGCGCGACCCGCCCTTCGACCTGCCGCTGCCCGATCCGGTCGGGACTGATACCGCCCAACCGGCGGCGCTGGCCATGGCGGGGATCCTCATGCGCATGGAGCGCGTCTCGGAGGGCGTGCTGCGGCTCTGCCGGTCGGCGGCGGAGATCCGCGCCTGTCTCGATGCGGATGTCATCGCCGCCGTCCTGCACATGGAGGGGGCCGAGGCGATCGGACCCGACCTCGATGCGCTCCACGTCCTGCACGCCGCCGGGCTGCGCTCGCTGGGGCCGGTCTGGAGCCGGCCGACGATCTTCGGCCACGGTGTTCCCTTCCGCTTTCCCGGTGACCCCGACACCGGTCCGGGCCTCACCGCGCTCGGCCGCGATCTGGTGCGGGCATGCGATGCGCTGCGCATCGTGATCGACCTGTCGCATCTCAACGCGGCGGGCTTCGACGACGTGGCGGCCGTCTCCACGGCGCCCCTCGTGGCCAGCCATTCCAACGCCCATGCCATCTGCCCGGCCTCGCGCAACCTCACCGACCGGCAGCTCGCGATGATCCGCGAGCGCGCGGGCCTCGTCGGGCTCAATTTCGCCGCCGCCTTCCTGCGGCCGGACGGCCGCCGGGCGGTGGACACCGGCTGGGATCCGGCTCTCCGGCACCTCGACCATCTCATCGCCCACTTAGGCGAGGACCATGTCGGGATCGGCTCCGATTTCGACGGCGCCACGATCCCCGGCTGCATCGGCGACGTGACCGGCCTGCCCGCCTTCGAGGCGACGCTGCGGGCGCATGGCTTCGATACGCCGCTCCTCGCCAAGCTGCTGCATGGGAACTGGCTCCGCCTGCTGGAGCGCGTCTGGGGCGCCTGACCGGCGGTCCGGAAGGCCCGCCGACCCCACCCGGCCGACAGAATCAGGACGCGGACGCGTTCCATCGTTGCCGGTCCATCGCCTCGGGGAGCACGGGCGGGACCCCTTGGCTACATTGCGCGCCTTCCCGGTGGAGCGCCCGTCACGGCAACGCCGAAAGCCCCCGACTCGAGCAATGGACGCCCTGCGCCCCGGCCCCTGGCGTCACCGCCCCGCCGGGCCGCCCAGGCTGAGCTTGCGGGCGAAAAAGGCCTCGGCAAGGGCGTCGGGCGCGCAGCATTCCATGCCCCGGAGCCGCATCAGCCCGCGGAAGGTGAGATCGTCGAACCAGTGCTTCGAGGTCTGGCTGGCGAAGGCGCTCAGCAGAATCTCGATCTTGCGGTCCGCATCCGCGACGCTCGCCGGAACGAAGGCATTGGGAGAGCCCATGCCGCCGTCCCATTTCGGGATCTCGTATTCGAGGATCACATGGTCGCGGAACGCGTTCCAGGTCAGTTCCGAGACGGTGCGGTGGTCCTGATGCAGATCCTTGCCGTAATGGGTGAAGATCAGATCCGGCTCATGGACCTTCAGCGCCTCGAAGACATCCTTGATCTCGCCCCATTGCAGCGGAAACCGCCCGTCGCGGAATTCGTGCAGCTCGACCACCGAGGCCGCGGCGCCCTCGAGAAAGCGCGCCGCGCTCGCCCGTGCCTCCGCCCCGCGGATGCCGCCGCCGGACAGCACGACCCAGACGACGCGCAGGCCGGGATGCTCGCGCATCAGCCGCAGCAGGGTCGCCCCGGCCCCGATCTCGATGTCGTCGCTGTGGGCGCCGAGCGCGAGGATCGTGCGAAGCTCAGGCCACCGCAGATCGAGCATCGGGCTTCGGCGCCTTCCATGTCTGCCAGGGGGTGGTGCCCTTCGCGACCATGTCGTCGAGCGCCTGCTTCTCCTTGAAGGTGTCCATCGGCATCCAGAAGCCGTCGTGCTTGTGGGCGTAGAGCCGGTTGGCCTTCACCAGCCGGTCGAAGCCCTCGATCACCAGCTCCTCGCCCTCGAAGAGGTTGTCGAAGATCGCCTGCCGCAGGATGATGTAGCCGCCGTTCATCCACATGCCGCTTTCCTTGACGTTCATCATCCGCGCCACCTTGCCGTTCTCGCGCGTGGTGACGAGGTGGAAGGAATAGGGCGGCTGCACGCAGCAGAACCCGGCGGTGGAATCCGAGGCCCGGAAGGCCGAGACCATGGCGTCGAGATCCATGTCCGTCAGGATGTCGGCATAATTGGCCAGGAACATCTCCTCGCCCGCCAGATGCTCGCGGACCTTCAGCAGCCGGCCGCCGATATTGGTCGACTGCCCGGTATCGACGAAGGTGATGCGCCAGTCGTGGATGTCGGTCCTGAGCAGCTGCCGCTTGGCGCCGCCGTCCTCGAAGACGAAGTCGTTGGACATGCATTCGTCGTATTCGAGGAAGAACCGCTTGATCGTCTCGCCCATGTAGCCGAGGCAGAGCACGAAATCCTTGTGCCCGAAGGAGGCGTAATACTTCATGATGTGCCACAGGATCGGCATTCCGCCCACGGGCACCAGCGGTTTCGGAACCTGATCGGAATAGTCGCGCAGGCGCGTCCCCTGGCCACCACAGAACAACACAACCTTCATTCGGTCTACCTCGTCGCACATCTGAACCGCCCCTGCGGCCTGGCCGAGTGGCGGCGCAAGTATAGACGTTCGCATCGCGATTTCCACCGCAGAACGCCATCCGCGCCGGAAAGCTGTCGGTTCGGTAAATCGCGTCCCGTCGGCCGGATATGCCGCGGCGAGGGCGCGTCCCGCCGCCGATCGTGCCCCCACGGCCGGCGATCCCGCGCGATTGCCGTCCACCGGCGCCTCGCCTATAGAGTTGCCAGCCCGCAGCCAGGACAGGACGCCATGATCGGACGGCTCAACCACGTCGCCATCGCCGTGCCCGACCTCGCGGCGGCGGCCGCGACCTACCGCGACACGCTGGGCGCCAGGGTCGGCGCGCCCCAGGCCGAGCCCGAGCACGGCGTGACGGTGATCTTCATCGACCTGCCGAACACCCGCATCGAGCTCCTGCATCCCCTGGGCGAGGCCTCGCCGGTCGCGGCCTTCCTCGCACGCAACCCCGCCGGCGGCATCCATCACCTCTGCTTCGAGGTCGAGGACATCCGCGCCGCCCGCGACCGCCTGCTCGCCGAGGGCGCGCGCGTGCTCGGCAACGGCGAGCCGAAGACCGGGGCCCATGGCAAGCCGGTGCTCTTCCTCCACCCCAAGGATTTCAACGGGACCCTGGTGGAGCTCGAGGAAGCGTGACGATCACCTCCGTCCTGGTCGTCTACGTGGTGGTATGGTTCCTGACGCTCTTCGTCGTCCTGCCGCTCAACGTGCGCAGCCAGTCCGAGGACGGCTCGATCGTGCCCGGAACCCCCGGCTCGGCCCCGACGGATCCGATGATCCGCAGGAAGCTGAAATGGGTCACCCTGGTCGCGACCCTCCTCTGGGCCGCGCTCTGCGCCTTCATCCAATGGGGCGGCCTCACGATCCAGGACATCGACATCTGGGGGCGGATGTAGCCGCGGCGGCAATAAGATGGTCGCCCGCACGCGGAATCGTGCTATGCTCTCCCCCGCTGCAATGGAGGTCCCAGCACGATGAAGCCAATCGCCCTGCTCGTTGCCTCGGCCGCCTTCCTCGCCTTCTCCGGCGCCGCCTTCGCGGCATGCAACTGGTCGGAGAAGAAGCACGAACAGACCGCCGAGACTCCGATCATCCTGCCGCCCGAAGTCGGCACCTGACCGGACCCGGATCCCGCATTCCACCGCGGGACGGCCTGAAGACAGTCACACCCGCGCGCCCGCGCGCCCGTGCGGTGCAGCGGTATGTTGGTTTGACGCCAACAGCCCTTTCACTTTGCCGGCGCCACCGAATCATGCCTCGGGTCATGAATAAGGCCGCGCCCGGCGCGGCCCGCGTCGGATCCCCCCGGACCGAAAAGGCGAGGCGCCGGTGGCGCCTTGCCCGGTCCGGTCGCCCG
>NZ_DAIUBO010000289.1:0-4205 GCF_036846665.1 Amaricoccus sp.
GCTCGATTGCGTCGAGTAGCACGCGCAGCACGGCGATCGTCGACTTGGTCCGCAGGTCCCGCAGCGCGAGCCCGCCCAGCCGCTTTGACAGCGCCTCGCCCGCGGGGCCGGTCAGCAGGGAGTGATGCGCGAAGCGCGGCGCCCGGCCGCCGAGCGCCTCGAAGATCTGGATCTGTGCTGCGGTATTGGTGACATGGTCGGATCCCCGCACCACGTCGCTCACCCCGGTCTCGAGGTCGTCGACCACGCTCGCCAGCGTGTAGAGCACCTGCCCGTCGCCCCGGATCAGCACCGGATCCGACAGGCTCTCGGCATCCACCGAAAGCGCGCCGAGGATCCCGTCGCTCCAGTCGATCCGCCGGCGGTCGAGCAGGAACCGCCAATGGCTCCCGCGCTCGGCCCGCAGCCGCGCGCGCGCCGCATCATCGAGGTCGAGCGCGGCGCGGTCATAGACCGGCGGCCGGCCGGCGGCACGCTGCGCGCGGCGCTTGAGCTCCAGCTCCTCCGGGGTCTCGAAGCATTCGTAGAGCCGCCCGGAGGCTTCGAGCGCCCGCGCCGCGTCGCGATAGATCGCGAGCCGGTCCGATTGGCGGAACGTCTCGTCCCGGTCGAGACCGAGCCAGTCGAGATCCTCGACGATCGCCTCGGAGAAGATCTCCCGCGACCGCTCCGGATCCGTGTCGTCCAGTCGCAGGAGGAAGCGTCCGCCGGCCTTTCGCGCGACGAGCCAGTTCAGGAGCGCGGTGCGCAGATTGCCGACATGCAGATATCCGGTCGGCGACGGAGCGAAGCGGGTGACGATCATGCTGTATCCTCTCGCCGCATCTCTACCCCGCCGCCCGCGCCGCCTGAAGCCCCGTCGCGGCGGGGCTTCCCACTCGCCGGCACCGGACCTATGTCGGATACACCATGCGCCGACGCCCCTATCCGCATCCCGCCCCATCCCTCGCGACATTCGAGAGGATGGCCGAGCAAGCCTTTGCGAGCCTGCCGCAGCCGGTGCGGGCCGCCTGCGCGGGGCTGGCGATCCGCGTCACCGATTTCGCACCGGAGGAGATCCTCGATTCCATGGGCATCGTGGATCCCTTCGAGCTCACCGGGCTCTACGAGGGGATCGCGCTGACCGAACGCTCGGTCATGGACCAGCCGACCCGCCCCGACGCGGTCTGGCTGTTCCGCCGGCCGATCCTCGAGGAATGGATCGAGCGCGGCGACGTGAAGCTCGACCAGCTGGTGCTGCATGTGCTCGTGCACGAGATCGCGCATCATCTGGGCTGGTCGGACGCGGACATCCGCGCGGTGGACGACTGGACGCTCTGAGTCACGGGGCCGTGTTCGTCCGGCGCCGTCGTCGCGCCCGCCGCGGCGGCAATGCCGCGGTCCTGAAAAGGTGTCTGGCGAAGAACTCGATGCCCGCGGAAGATCTGATCCGGGGGGGTGGGAGCCAGTGCCGCAAGCCAACCGGTCACCGCACCACCTCGGAGCGACAGACACAAGACGCTCGCCCCCCGCCCCTCGGGCCGGTCAACCGACCCCGGCAGAAGCCATCAATTGCGGATGCCCGACAATTGCGCCTCTCCCGCGGAATAGGTTTCGACCACGGCGCGGTCGTCGCCCAGGGTCTGGAGCACGAAGAGCTCTTCGGAAAGCGTGCCCACCGTTTCCATGCGCAGCGCCATGGCGCTCGTCGCCCTGCTGTCGAGCACCACGACATCCGCCTCGGTGCCGGTGTCGAGGGTCCCGATCTTGTCCTCCAGCCCGAGCGCCCGCGCATTGCCGAGCGTCGTCCAGTAGAACGAATTCAGCGGCGACAGCGACTGGCCGCGAAGTTGCAGGATCTTGTAGCCCTCGTCGAGACTGCGGAGCATGGAGTAGTTCGTCCCGCCTCCGACGTCCGTCGCGATCGCGCGCCGCACGCCCAGGTCCCGCAACCCCGCCTCGTCGTAGAGCCCGCTCCCGAGAAAGAGGTTCGATGTCGGGCAGAACACCGCGACCGATCCGGTCTCGGCCATCGCGGATTTCTCCCGGTCCTCGAGGTGGATGCAATGGCCGAAGAGGCTTCGCGGCCCGAGGAGGCCGTAACGCTCGTAAACGTCTAGGTAATCCCTCGCCCAGGGGTAGAGTTCGCGCGTCAGGGCAATCTCGCCGTGGTTCTCGGACAGATGCGTCTGGACAAAGCAATCGGGATGTTCGGTCGCGAGCGCGCCGGCCATTTCCATCTGTTCCGGCGTCGAGGTTATCGCAAATCGCGGCGAGATCGCGTAGAGCGCACGCCCCGCCCCGTGCCAGCGGGCGATCAGCGACTTGCTCAGATCGTAGCTCGATTGCGGCGTGTCCCGAACCGCCTCTGGTGCGTTCCGGTCCATCATGACCTTGCCGCCGATCATGCGGAGGTTGCGAGCGGCGGCCTCGGCAAAATAGGCGTCGACGGAGGTGTCGTGGACGGAGCAATAGGCCACCGCGGTGGTCGTTCCGTGCTTGAGCAATTCGTCGAAGAACCGCCCGGCCATCCTCGCGCAATGCTCAGGGTCGGAAAACTTCGACTCCTCTGGGAAAGTATAGGTATTCAGCCAGTCAAGCAATTGCGCGCCCCATGACGCGATCACCTGCACCTGCGGGAAGTGGATATGCGTATCGATGAACCCGGCCATGAGAAGATGCGGCCGGTGATCGATCAGTTCGACGCCGGCGGTCTCGTCCTTCAGCCTCGCATATTCTCCGACTGCGGCGATCTTGCCGTCGACCACCAGGATGGACCCATCCTCGAAATACCTGTACGAATCCTCGTCGCGGGCGCCTTTCGGCTCGTCCACGAAGGTCAGCACGCGGCCTCGCAAGAGCTTGCTTGTCATGATTCGATCCCCGGTCGTTCCCAAGGCATCTTGGCAGACGCACGGACCTTGCAAAACGTCCGGATCGGCGGTGTACTTTCAACGAACGATATAAAATCGGATTCGTCCCGTGCCCTATGTCGAAAGCCTGCGTGTCTTCGTGCGCACGGTCGAGCTCGGAAGCATCACCGCGGCGGGACGGGACAATCGACTGACACCCGCGGTCGCGAGCAATCGCATCAAGGAACTGGAGAACCGCCTCGGCATCCGTCTCTTCAACCGGACCACCCGCAAGCTGGCGCCCACCGAGATCGGGCGGCAGCTCTACGATCATGCGCGGCGGGTGATCGAGGCCATCGACGAAGCGGAGGCGATGGTCGCGGGCTTCTCCGAGAAGCCGCGCGGCACGATCAAGGTCATGGCGCCGCTGGGACTGGGACGGCGGATCATCGCGCCGCTGGTGCCGGCCTTCAACGAGCTCTATCCGGGAATCGAGGTCCGGATGCGCTTGTCAGACCGCAAGGTGGACATGGTCGCGGAGGGTGTGGATGTCGCCTTCGCGCTGGGGGAGCTCCAGGATTCGAACCTCAAGGTTCGTCTGATCCTCGAATGCCGCCGGGTACTCTGCGCCTCGCCCGAATATCTTGCCACCTTCGGGACGCCCGCGCGCCCGGAGGATCTGCTGGCCCAGCATCACCGGTGCCTGCTGCTCCGCTATCCCGGATCGCCGGAATGGAACTGGGTCTTCGAGACCGGGAAGGGACGCCTGCGGCTCAACGTGGCGGGCCCCTACGACGCCGACGAAGGGGATGTCCTGACCGATTGGGCGCTGGAGGGATACGGGATCGTCAACAAGCCCCGCTTCGAGGTCGCCGCGCCGCCAACTACCGATCCGCCGCTGCACCGACGAGATTGAGACGCCAATCGCCGATGCCAACCCGAGCACGGTACTGCGGCGGATCGACGCTGCCGCAGCGGCACTGACAACCAGGAGAAGACGGCCGATCGCCGATCTGACCGCGCCGCGGTCAGCTGCGGCAGGGCGGTGGTGCGCGGAACGGCGCGACGGCGATTCTGCAAAGTGGAAGGGCCAGCAATGGGGGTTTGAGCGGCGGATGGCGATGGGATTGCTCATGGCGCGGCCCCGATCGGGCCAGATCCTTTGGCCAGGAACTTGCTCCTGTGCGGGACATCACCGCGAGGGACTCGAACGCCCTTGGAGAGCATCAACCATGAACAAGAAGATCAGCAACTTCCTGTGTCAGGCCCTGGAGACCGAACTCGGCGGCATCAAGGTCTATGAAACCGCAACGCGTTGCGCCAATCACCCGGACCTCGCGGAGGAGTGGCAGAAGTACCTGGACGAAACGACCC
>NZ_DAIUBO010000290.1:0-4196 GCF_036846665.1 Amaricoccus sp.
CGGCGATGTGGAACGAGCACTGCTCCTACAAATCCTCGAAGAAATGGCTGCGCACCCTGCCCACCGAGGGCCCGCAGGTGATCTGCGGCCCCGGCGAGAACGCGGGCGTGGTCGACATCGGCGACGGCCAGGCGCTGGTCTTCAAGATGGAGAGCCACAACCATCCCTCCTATATCGAGCCCTATCAGGGGGCGGCCACCGGGGTGGGCGGCATCCTGCGCGACGTCTTCACCATGGGCGCGCGGCCGATCGCGGCGATGAACGCGCTCAGCTTCGGCTCGCCCGACCATCCCAAGACCCGGAGCCTCGTCGCCGGCGTGGTGGCGGGAATCGGCGGCTACGGCAATTGCTTCGGGGTGCCGACCATCGGCGGCGAATTGCGCTTCCATGCCGCCTATGACGGCAATTGCCTGGTCAATGCCTTCGCCGCCGGGCTCGCGGAGGCGGATGCGATCTTCTATTCGGCGGCGAGCGGCGTCGGCATGCCGGTGGTCTATCTCGGCGCCAAGACCGGCCGCGACGGGGTCGGCGGCGCGACCATGGCCTCGGCCGAGTTCGACGAGACCATCGAGGAGAAGCGCCCGACCGTGCAGGTGGGCGACCCATTCACCGAGAAGCGGCTGATGGAGGCCTGCCTCGAGCTGATGACCACCGGGGCGGTGATCTCGATCCAGGACATGGGGGCGGCCGGGCTGACCTGCTCGGCGGTCGAGATGGGCGACAAGGGGGACCTCGGCATCCGGCTCGATCTCGAGCGGGTGCCGGTGCGCGAGAAGGCGATGACCGCCTATGAGATGATGCTCTCCGAGAGCCAGGAGCGCATGCTAATGGTGCTGCGCCCGGAGAAGGAGACCGCGGCGCGGGCGGTCTTCGAGAAATGGGATCTCGATTTCGCCATCGTCGGCGAGACGATCCCCGAGGACCGCTTCCTCATTCGGATGAACGGCGAGGTCATGGCCGACCTGCCGCTCAAGGCGCTCTCCGGGGCGGCGCCGGAATACGACCGGCCCTACGTCGAGACGCCCGCGCCCCCTGCCCTCGGCGCGATCCCCGAGATCGATCCCGCCGCGGCGCTGCTTAGGCTCGTCGCCAGCCCGAACCATGCCAGCCGGGCCTGGGTCTGGAGCCAGTACGACCACATGGTCATGGCCGATACCGTGGTGGTGCCGGGCTCCGACGCGGGCGTGGTGCGCGTGCACGGCACCGGCAAGGCGCTGGCCTTCACCTCCGACGTGACGCCGCGCTATTGCCGCGCCGATCCGGAGGCCGGCGGCAGGCAGGCGGTGGCGGAGGCTTTCCGCAACCTCACCGCCAGCGGCGCACGGCCGCTGGCCGCCACCGACAACCTCAATTTCGGCAATCCCGAGCGCCCGGAGATCATGGGCCAGTTCGTCGGCTGCATCCGCGGCATCGGCGCGGCCTGCGAGGCGCTGGACATGCCGATCGTCTCGGGCAATGTCAGCCTCTACAACGAGACCGACGGGCGGGCGATCCTGCCGACGCCGACCATCGGTGGCGTGGGGCTCATGGCCTCGCTCGACGAACTCATCCCCATGGCGCCGCGCGAGGGCGACGCGCTGGTGCTGATCGGCGAGACCCGCGGCCATCTCGGCCAGTCGGCGCTGCTCGCCGAGATCTTCTGCCGCGAGGAAGGCGCGCCGCCGCCGGTCGATCTCGAGGCCGAGCGCCGCAACGGCGAGTTCCTGCGGGCCGCGAAGGCCGCGGGCCTGGTCGCGGCGGCGCATGATCTCGCCGACGGCGGGCTGGCGCTCGCCGCCGCGGAGATGGCGATCGCGGGATCGGTCGGGGTGACGCTGGAGGCCGAGCCTTCGCTCGGGGCGCTGGCCTGGTTCTTCGGCGAGGACCAGGCGCGCTATCTCGTGGCCTGCGCCCCGGAGAGGGTCGCCGATCTACTGGCACGCGCCGGGTCGGCCGGGGTTCCGGCCCGGGCCGTCGGGCGGGCCGGCGGCGGGGCGGTCGCGCTGGGCGCGGCCTCCGTGGCGCTCGCGGAGCTCGCCGCGCGCCATGGCGAGGGCCTGACAATATTGCTTGACTGACCCTTGCGGCCCCCCGGCCCGGACTCTAGATGTCGCGGGAGACCGTAGCGGCGGAGGGGAGCCCCATGGCCATGGAAGGCGCCGACATCGAGCGGCTGATCCGCGAGGCCTTTCCCACGGCGGTCGTGGAGATCACCGATCTGGCCGGGGACGGCAACCATTACGCGGCCACCGTGACGGCGGAGGAATTCCGCGGCCTCAACCGGGTGAAGCAGCATCAGCTGGTCTATGCCGCGCTGCGCGGGCGCATGGACGGCTCGAACGGCGAGCTCCATGCCCTCGCCCTGACAACCAAAGCACCGGAGAACTGACGATGACCGACGCCGTGACCGACCCGGCCCATGACGCGATCAGGGCCGATATCGAGGCCAACGACGTGGTGCTCTTCATGAAGGGCACCTCGCAGATGCCGCAATGCGGATTCTCGAGCCGGGTCGCGGGGGTGCTCAACTACATGGGCGTCGCCTATAAGGACGTGAACGTGCTCGCCGACGAGGCGATCCGCAACGGCATCAAGAGCTTCTCCGACTGGCCGACGATCCCGCAGCTCTATGTCAAGGGCGAGTTCGTGGGCGGCTGCGACATCGTCACCGAGATGACGCTCTCGGGCGAGCTCGACGCGCTCTTCGCGAAAGAGGGCATCGCCTACGACAAGGACGCCGCGGAGAAGATCCGCGAAGCGAATAAGTAGCGCCAGCGAACCGCAGACCCTTAGCCGCCCCTTGGGCGCCGTCCCGCGGCGGGGCTTCCGGAGAAGGCCGCGCCCCGCGCCGCCCGCGCCTCTTCCCTCGGAGGCGCAAGCCGCAGGGCGAGGGAGGTGCATCACCACCGCTTAAAGATCAGGACGGGTAGGCCCGATCGACACCGGTCGATCGGGCCGGGGACATCCGGCGCGGCGGGGCGATACGACATCCGGGTGAAGCGATCGGACCAAGGATATTCCGAACCGGCAAAGAGGGAAACGCGTTACCGTCGGGCGGCGATCCACCCGGGCTCAACAACAGGAGCGCATTTGCGCCTCTATTTCAACCGGTTGCCCAATCCGGTGGGCATTGTTGCATGGAATGGGGTCGGCTCGGATCGCCCCTTTCCCGCTTTCTTCAACCGATCCTGATGCTTCTGGGCATGTCAAGGGCAGTGAAGCGGTTGATGCAGCGCACGGCGACGGCGGCTTCGACCTTCTGACGGTCGAAGGTGCGCGAGCGGAGGCTCGGGCTGATCAGCGTCTTGTAGCGCAGCATCGCGGTCTCGGCGAGGGAGCGGCGGTGGTAGCCGGTCTCCGCCTTCCAGGTGTCGCGCCCGACCTCGGCGATGCGATCCACTGCCGCGCCGCGGGTTGGGGGCACCTCCTTGCGTCCCGGTGGCGGGAGGATCGCCGCGCCCTTGCGCGGCGGGATCACCGGCTGCGCGTCGCGGGCGAGGATGGCGGCATGGCAGTCGAAGCTGTCGTAGGCCTTGTCGGCGCAGACCGCGGCGATCGGCGCGTCGGTGCGGGCGAGCAGGCCCTCGAGTTCGGCGCCGTCGTGGACCTCGCTCGCGGTCAGGGCGTGGGCGACGAGCGCGCCGGTTCGGGTGTCCACCGCCAGGTGCAGCTTGCGCCAGACCCGGCGCCGGTTCGGCCCATGCACGCGGACCTTCCACTCGCCCTCGCCGTGGACCTTGAGCCCGGTGGCGTCGACAGCGAGGTGCAAGGGGCCACCGGAGGGGCGCGCGAGCTTCGGGACGGTGAGCGTGGCGGCGCGACGAGAGAAGGTGGAATAGTGCGGCACGGTGATCTCCAGCCCGAGCAGCCGCGTCAGATCGTGCAGGAAGCCCTGGGTCTGGCGTAGCGTCAGCCCGAACACCGCCCGCAGACTGAGCGCGCAGAGGATCGCCATGTCGCTGTAGCGCCACCCCTTGCCGCCCGCTGCCCCCAGCCGGCGACCACCGCCTCGTCGATCCAGAGCGTGATCGCACCTCGCGCGACCAGCGCGCGGTTGTAGTCGCGCCAGTTCGTGATCCGGTAACGGGGCTTCGGCTTCGGGGCGGGGAGCTTGCGGATGCGCTGGACCATCCCAAGCGTGAATCACTTTCACCGCAAAAGAGGAATCTGGAGGCTTCTGTGAGGTCGCGCGGTCAGAAGACGCAGGCGCAGGGGCT
>NZ_DAIUBO010000291.1:0-4192 GCF_036846665.1 Amaricoccus sp.
ACTGGAACATCCTTCGTGATGGTCGCGCACCGGGCGATGAGGAGAGCATGGCGGTCATGCCCGCCTTGCTGGCAATTTGGGACATTGGGGTCGACAGGATCACCGGCGCATGGCTTCAAGCTCGTGGCGTCGATCCTGGCCTCCTGATCGACCTGGGCTTTCTCGTGCCCGCGGGCTGGGAAGGAGACGACCTGATCGACGATGAAGACGAGGTCGGTCCGGTCACGGCCGAAGTGGACGTCCGGGTCAAAAAGGGAGATGTCGAGGAAGGGGACCACAAGGTGGCCAACCTCCAGGTCACCGAGGGACAGTCGACGTCCGCGGGCAACCCGGATCGCTACAGGGTCTATCGAGTGCGCGATGGCTGGGTCGCGCTACACCTGAAGACTCGTCTCGAGAAAGCGCTCGATGCGCCAGCGATCGAGAAGCTGACCGATCATCTCCTCTACCTTGGAACGCTCGATGTCGATGGCGGGGATGTTCCGATCTACCTCGCGCGCGCTCTCGACCGGGAGAAGGTCCGGGCGTCAGTCGATACGGAGCTTCGGGCGCGCCACAACCTTGGGATAGGGCTTGTCCTGCAGGCCGGCAGCGCTCCCGGACCGTGTTTGGCGGCCAACGTTCTGACGCCGCTGGTCGATCAGATCGACACCCAGCAAGCCGAAATCTCGTTGGTCGCAGACAAGCTCAGGTCAGTGTTCCGACGCCATCGGATACTCGCCCGCGGTGGTCAGGCTGTCGAACTCACGCCTAGCGGGGAGAACATGGCGACCCTGTTCGTTCCAGGGAAAGGCAGCATCGACATAAGGGGCGAGAACCGCATCGCGGTCATCAAGCGGCTGGTCGATGCACACAACAATGGCCCAATGCCTATGGCAACCAAAGATCTTGTCAAGGACATCGCCGAAGACCAGTCCCTGGCGAACATCTTCAAGCAGCCGCTATGGGACAAGCTGAAGGCCAACTTCCTAAGAAATCTCGGTCCGAAAGGGCCATGGGAGATCGCCGTCTGACGGCTGGCTCCGATCCGGCTCCGATTGGGGGGTCTGACTAGCTCCGATTCCTCAAGCCAATGGGAGTGCTCCATCGTTTAGAGGAGCACTTCCATGCCGACTCCCTTCCCCTCGCGCCAGGCAGCCCTGACGAGCTGGTCCGGCGCCGCGACGATCAAGCCCACCACCCACAACTCGGAATGGCGCTGCACGCGCTGTGACAAGCTGCTCGGCGTCTGCCGGGACGGCCGCATGCATCTGCGCTTCGCGCGGGGGCACGAGTATTTCGTGGGCTTTCCGGTTCAGGCCACCTGCCGGGGCTGCGGCACGCTGAACAACGCGACCGCACCCGCGCGCTGACGCGCGCATTCACCCAACCCCCTGAAATCGCAGAGACGCGCGACGTCCTGACCTGGCCACGAGAAGGCGCCGGACGCCTGGCCGCAAGGCAGGCGTCCGATGTCCTTCGCGTGGCACGAGATCCGTGATCACCTCATGCAATCTTCCTCCAACCTTCATTTCCAGCGCAGTTTCGACGCCGTCAGGCGTGCGCAGGCCGACCTCGCGCCGTTCCGCGATCCGGCGGCCCTGCTGGACGGTCTGCATCGCACCCCCGGCGATCCCGCCCGGAAAAACCTGATCCTCTCCGCGCTGGTCGGGGCGGCGCAGGGCGACGGGCCCACGTCCGACTGCGCCCTGACGCTGCTGTTGCTGGCACTCTGGCCCGGCCTCGACGCCATCCGCCGCCGGTCGATCTGGCGCAGGATCGGCACCGCCGACGAGATCGCGTCCGATGTCCTGGCGCGCACCACCGAGGCAGTCCGCAGCCTCGACCTCGGGCGCGTCAACTGGATCGCGGCCACGGTCCTGCGCAATGTCGAGCGCGACATGATCCGCGTGCGCCAGCGAGACCAGGCGCGCGAACATCTCGCCAGCGGCGCCGATCCCGACGAGGTGGCGGACAGCGGCGACAGCGGGATCGGCGCAACCGGGTACGCACGGCTGAACGACGCCGTTCGGAAGCTGCTCGGCGATGACGCCCTGCTGGTGATCCGCGTGGCGGTCGAGGGTTTCTCGCAGGCGGAAGTCGCCGTCGAACTGGGCCTGACCGAGGCCGCCGCCCGCAAGCGGTACCAGCGCGCGATGCGCCGGCTGCACGACGCCCTCGAGGAAATCCCCTGAACCGATGTCCCGATCCGGTCCCGCGGGTGGCTTTTCCCATTCGAGCGCCCCGAGCGCCTTCCCTCCAACCGAAAGCAGACACGCATGAACCGCACTGCCGATCTGTCGCTCGAGGATTTCAGGCGTCTTCCGGGGCTCTATCGCCGCTGGGAGCTGACCGAGGTCTGCGAGCCCAACCGCAACTATCAGATCGAGGACGCCGGCGCCCATGCCGACGGGACGCCGCTGCTGGCGATCTACGTCGCCGAGCCCGAGCCCGCGCCCGACGTCCGCGAGGCCGCGTGATGCGCCTCCTCGATCACATCATCCCCCGGAGAACCGCCATGCCGGACCAGCCGGACGACATCACCCGTCTTCGCGCCGCGAGCTACGCCCTCGACGACCTCCCCGAAGCCATCTCCCTCCCGCAGCGCCCTGGCGACGAGCCGCGCGAGCCGCTGCCGGTCGTCGAGGCGACCGTCGACGAGATCGCCTTCGCGATCGTGGAGGCGGAGCGCGAGAGCACGGCCGCCTACCGCCGCGCCGATGCGCTGAAGCGGCTCTACAAGCTCGCTCGCGAGGCGGGGTGCATCGGCGCAGATCGCGCCGCCGCGGCGGTGATGAAAAAGGAGGGCCAGTGATGGCCCTTCCCATCATCGGTGCCGACGAACGGCTCGCGCAACGCAAGGGCATCAAGGGCGTCATCTTCGGCCGGTCCGGCATCGGCAAGACCAGCCTGCTTTGGACGCTGAACGCCTCGACCACGCTCTTCCTTGACCTCGAGGCCGGGGATCTGGCGGTCGAGGGGCTGGAGATCGACACGCTCCGGCCGCGCACCTGGAAGGAATGCCGCGACTTCGCGGTGTTCATCGGCGGGCCGAACCCGGCGCTGCGCGAGGACCAGCCCTACAGCCAGGCGCATTTCGACGAGGTCTGCGGGCGCTACGGCGACCCGGCCGTGATCGGCAAATACGAGACCGTCTTCATCGACTCGATCACCGTGGCCGGGCGGCTCTGTTTCCAGTGGTGCCGCGGCCAGCCCGAGGCGTTCTCCGAGAAGACCGGCAAGCCCGACATCCGCGGCGCCTACGGGCTGCACGGCCGCGAGATGATCGGGTGGTTGACCCACCTCCAGCACACGCGCGGCAAGCATGTCTGGTTCGTGGGCATCCTCGACGAGCGGCTCGACGACTTCAACCGCAAGGTCTTCCAGCCGCAGATCGACGGCAGCAAGACCGGGCTGGAGCTGCCCGGGATCGTCGACCAGGTCATCACCATGGCCGACATCGCCGATGCCAACGGCCAGCCGCAGCGCGCGTTCGTCTGCCAGACGCTGAACCCCTGGGGCTATCCGGCCAAGGACCGCTCGGGCCGCCTCGACAGGGTCGAGGCCCCGCATCTCGGCAGGCTGATGGAGAAGATCCAGCGCCCCGCGGCGCCTGCCTCCGAACGCCTGACCTGGCCGCCAGTAACCCCGGCCGATCCCGCGCAGGAGCCCGGGCATGGCTGAGCGCCACTCGCCATGCCCGGTGTCCCGATCCGGTCGCCGGGGTGGCTTTTCCCATCTGACGCCGCTGCGCGTCCCATCCTCCAACTGAAAGGAGCCGCGCAATGACCGGACCCTGGAACGACTTCAACTCCGCCCAATCCAACACCAACGTCATCCCCAAGGGCACGCTCGCCAAGGTGCGCCTGACGCTCCGCCCCGGCGGCTTCGACGACCCCTCGCAGGGCTGGACCGGCGGCTGGGCGCGCCGCGCCGCCACCGGCGCCGTCTATCTCGACGCCGAATACACCGTGGTCGAGGGGCCCTATGCCCGGCGCAAGGTCTGGTCCCTGATCGGCCTCTACAGCCCCAAGGGCCCGGACTGGGCCAACATGGGGCGTGGCCTGATCCGCGGCATCCTCAACTCGGCGCGCGGCGTGTCGGACAAGGACAACTCGCCCGAGGCGCAGGCCCGCCGCCGCATCAACGGGTTCGGCGATCTCGATGGGGTCGAATTCGTCGCCCGCATCGACATCGGCACCGACACCAACGG
>NZ_DAIUBO010000292.1:0-4175 GCF_036846665.1 Amaricoccus sp.
CGCCTTCCCCGAGGTCTACCTCGCGCTGCAGACCAACCAGGTCGATGCCCAGGAGAACCCGCTGACGACGATCGACGCCCAGAAGTTCTACGAGGTGCAGAGCTCGATCGCGATGACCAACCACTTCGTCGCATCCTCGGCGGTGCTGATGGGCGCGGGCACCTGGGAGGGCTTCTCGGACCAGGAGAAGGAATGGGTGACCACCGCCATCCATGACGGCGGCACGCTGAACGACGAGCTGCTGCAGAAGGGCGAGGCGGAGCTGGTCGCGGCCTTCGAGGAGAAGGGGCTGACGATCACCCATCCCGATCTCGCGCCGTTCAAGGCCGCGATGCAGCCTTATTACGACACGCTCGAGGCGGAGTTCGGCGAGGGCGCCATCGCCGCGGTCACCGCGAAATAGCCGTCGCCGGCCGCACCGGGGGCCCCGGCCCCCGGACATCCTGCCGCAGGGGAAAGAACCAGTGAAACCGCTCCGCAAGTACAGCGCCGAGGGGGTCGTCGCATCGGCGCTCTTCGTCGTCCTCATCCTCGTGCTGGTGATCCAGATCTTCGGCCGCACGCCGCTCTTCACCGGTCCGGTCTGGACCGAGGAAGCCGCGCGCTGGCTGTGGGTCTGGATGGCGATGATCGGCATCGCCGAGGTGGAGCGCACCGACAGCCAGCTCCGCATGGGCTTCATGGTCGAGAAGCTGTCCCGCCGCGCGCGCGCAATCGTCTTCACGCTGATCGACCTCGCCTATCTGGGGATCGTGCTGAACCTGATCTGGATCGGATGGCAGACGATCCGGCGCACCTGGTCGAACGAGGCCGTCACCCTGCCGGTCAGCGACGCGGTCCTCTATGCCTCGGGCTTCGTCGCCATGATCCTCGTCGCCAATCGCGTCATCCGCCGGCTGACGGGGATCGGTCACCGTCACGCCGCCGATGAAGTGGAAACCCCGCTATGATCCTGACGATCATCGCCGTCACCTGGCTGCTTCTGGTCCTCGTCGGCGTGCCCATCGGCATTTCGATGATCCTCGTGTCGATGGGCTATTTCTACTGGACCGGCATGGGGCTGGCCTTCGCCATGTCCCGCATGGTGGACGGGCTCAACAGCTTTCCGATGCTCGCCGTGCCGCTCTTCATCCTCGCCGCGGGGATTCTCAACGGCGCGGGCATCACCAACCACCTCTTCGGCTTCGCCCGGGCGCTCGTGGGGCATGTCCGCGGCGGGCTCGGCCATGTGAACGTGCTGGCGAGCCTCTTCTTCTCGGGCATGTCCGGATCGGCCCTCGCCGACGCCGGCGGCCTCGGCAAGATGGAGATCGAGGCCATGCGCAAGGCGGGCTACGACGACGAGTTCGCCGGCGCCGTGACGGCGGCCTCCTCGATGATCGGCCCGCTGGTGCCGCCCTCGATCACCATGGTGCTCTACGGCGTCATCTCGAACACCTCGATCGGCCAGCTCTTCCTCGGCGGCGTGGTGCCGGGCGTGCTCTGCGCGGTCGCATTGATGGTGATGGTCTACGCCATCGCCTCGCGCCGCGACTATCCGCGCGACGTCTGGCCGGGCGTGGCGGCCATCGGCCGGCTCTTCCTGCGCTCCTTCCCGGCGCTGCTCACGCCCGCGGTGATCGTCGGCGGTATCTTCAGTGGCTGGTTCTCGCCCACCGAGGCGGCCGCCGTCACCGTGCTCTATGCGATCCTGATCGACCTTCTCTTCTATCGCGAGCTGACCTGGCGCCGGCTCTGGGACGCGATCTACGAGACGACCGCCACCTCGGCGGGCATCGCCACGATCATCGCCGGGGTCTCCCTGCTCGGCTACGTGCTCGCCCGCGAACAGGCGCCGCAGCAGATCGCGACGATGTTCCTCGCCATCGCCGACGGGCCGGTGAGCTTCCTGATCGCGGTCAACCTGATGATCTTCGTCCTCGGCATGTTCATCGAATCGCTGGTGATCCTGCTGATCGTGGTGCCGATCCTCGTGCCGATCGCGCTCGGCTTCCATATCGACCCGGTCCATTTCGGCATCATCGTCGTGCTGAACCTGATGATCTCGATCCTGACCCCGCCGATGGGCATGGCGCTCTTCGTGGTGGCGCAGGTGGGCAACATCCCCTTCCAGCGGCTCGCGACCGCCATCCTGCCCTGGCTGATCCCGCCGATCGTGGTGCTCATCCTCGTCTGCGCCTTCCCGGTTCTCTCGACCGGCCTGCCGAGCCTGATGCGATGAGCGTGCTGGAGCGGCTCCGGGGCGGGCTGGTGGTCTCCTGCCAGCCCGTCGACGGCGGGCCGATGGACCGGCCGGGGATCGTCGCCGCCATGGCCCGGGCCGCGGTCGCCGGCGGCGCCGCCGGGCTGCGGATCGAGGGGGTGGAGAACCTGCGGGCGACCCGGCCGCTGGTCGAGGTGCCGGTCATCGGCATCGTCAAGCGCGACCTCCCCGGCAGCCCGGTGCGCATCACCGTGACCGCGGCGGATGCGCAGGCGCTGATCGCGGCCGGCGCGGAAATCGTCGCCTATGACGCCACGCCGCGACCGCGGACGCAGGCCCGCGACGACATCCTCGCGGCGATCCTCGCGGGCGGCGCGCTCGCCATGGCCGATTGCGCCGATCTCGCGGACGGCCGGGCGGCGCTGGCCGGCGGTGCCGCAATCCTCGGCACGACGCTCTCGGGCTATACCGGGGAAACCGCGACGGGCGAGGCGGGCCCGGACTTCGAGCTGATCCGGGAGTTTCGCGGCCTCGGCGCCTTCGTCATGGCGGAGGGGCGGCTGAATACCCCCGAACGCGCCGCGGCGGCCATGCGCGCGGGGGCCGATGCCGTCACGGTGGGCAGCGCGCTGACGCGGCTCGAGCTCGTCACCGGCTGGTTCGCCGATGCCGTTCGGGCCGGGCGATGACCGAGGGATTCGCCGTCGACCTGGGAGGCACGAAGACCGCCGCGGCGCGGATCCTGGCCGGCCGCATCGAAGACCGCCTCCAGGCTCCGACCGACGGGCAGGCGGGGTTTCGGGCCCAGATCGAGTCGATGGCGGCGCTGCTCGATCGCCTCGGCTACCGGTCTGGGACGCGGCTCGGCGTCGCGGTGGCCGGGCGCGTCGACGCGGCGGGACGCTGGCAGGCGGTGAATGCCGGCACGCTGAAGGGGATCGCGGGCGAGCCGCTGCTCGACCGCCTGCGGGACCGCTTCGGCACCGAGATCATGCTCAGGAACGATGCGGCCGCCGCGACCCTGGCCGAGGCGCGGCTCGGCGCCGGGCGGGGCGCCGGGCGCTTCGGCTACCTGACCGTCTCGACCGGCGTGGGCGGCGGCGTCGTCCTCGGCGGCCGCCTGCTGGCGAGCCGGGACGGGCTCGCGGGGCATGTCGGCTTCGTGTCCTCGCCCTTCAGCGACGACCCATGCGGCTCGGGCCGCCGCGGCACCGTCGAATCCGTCGCGGCCGGCCGGGCCATCGCCCTTGCCGCCGGGACGGAGGACGCGCGCGCCGCCTTCGCCGCCGCCACGCCCCGGGCCGCCGCCGCGATCGACCGGTCCGCCGGCGCCATCGCGCGCCTCTGCGCGGATCTGCAGGCGATCTTCGGCCTCGACCGGATCGCCATCGGCGGCAGCGTGGGCCTCGCGCAGGGCTATCT
Organism: Amaricoccus sp.; assembly: GCF_036846665.1. NCBI lineage: Bacteria > Pseudomonadati > Pseudomonadota > Alphaproteobacteria > Rhodobacterales > Paracoccaceae > Amaricoccus > Amaricoccus sp. The sequence goes on from NZ_DAIUBO010000292.1 coordinate 3,626, forward strand.
GCCCCGCGTCCTCGACCATCTCTCCGGGGAACCGCCGCTCTTCCGGGTCGAGCTCGTTCCGGCCGAGCTTGGCCAGGACAGCGCGCTTCTGGGGGCGCTCCTGCCGGAGGGACCCACGGAATGAAGGTTCCGACATTCGACCCCGCCGGTCTCCGCCCGCGGTAGCAGCACCCTGGATTGACGGGAAGCGTGCCGATGGGGATCCGACCGTGGCCGAGGATCCCCTGCGCCGGGATTGCGGCGATGCCGAGCGGCCACGGGAAACCGCAAGCGCCGAGGCAAGGCTGCCGGATCTCCGCCCCTCGCCGCTTTGCAGCATCGCGCCTCGCGGGGGATGGCAAGGCGCTTGCCCGCGGGGAAGGCGGTGCGGTAGGCTCGTCGCCCTACGAGGCCGGCAGAGCCCGGTCGCAGAACCGAAAGGCCAGGCCCATGAAATCCCTCGTCCTCCTCGCCGCCGGCACGCTCCTGCTCGCCGCCTGCAACGCCGGCACCCCGGATCCCTACATGGAGACGAGCGGCGGTTCCGCCGGCGAGCACGGCGAGGGGTATT
>NZ_DAIUBO010000293.1:0-4143 GCF_036846665.1 Amaricoccus sp.
TGCGCGAGGTGCCGCAGGCGGGGTTGTGATAGATCACGAATTCCCCGGCCCCGCTCATGCCCGGACCCCGCGCCGGGGCAGGCCGCAATCCGCGCCCGCGCAGCAATTCTCGCTCAGATAGGCCATCAGATCCCCCATCCTGGTGAAATCGGCCGCATGGATCAGCATGCGCCCCTCCCGGCGGCAGGTCACGATCCCGGCCTGCCGCAGATGGCCGAGATGGAAGGAGAGCGTCGCCGCCGCCAGCCCCAGCTCGCCCGCGATGCGCCCGACCGCCAGCCCCTCCGGCCCGGCCGCCACCAGGAGCCGGAAGACGTCGAGCCGGGTCTCCTGCGCGAGGGCCGAAAGCGCGGCGAGGGCGTCGGTCTTTTCCATGCTTCCAGAATGATCGAAACCAACCCCCGGCGCAAGCCGAAGGCCATCCCTCTTTTCAATCCGCCGCCGCTGGCATAGATCGCCCCCATGGACCCGATCCACATCATCGGCGGCGGCCTCGCGGGATCGGAAGCGGCCTGGCAGGCGGCCGAGGCGGGCGTGCCCGTGGTGCTGCACGAGATGCGGCCCGAAACCGCCACCTTCGCCCATCGCACCGACGGGCTGGCCGAGCTCGTCTGCTCCAATTCCTTCCGCTCCGACGACGACGAGCAGAACGCCGTGGGGCTCCTGCACTGGGAGATGCGCGCGGCTGGCGGGCTCGTCATCGCCGCGGCGGACGCCCATGCCCTGCCGGCGGGCGGCGCGCTCGCCGTCGACCGCGAGCCCTTCAGCCGCACGATCACCGACCGCCTCGCGGCGCATCCGCTTGTCACCATCGACCGCGGCGAGATCGCCGGGCTCCCACCGAGCCACTGGTCGAGCGTCATCGTCGCCACCGGCCCGCTCACCAGCCCCGCCCTCGCCGAAGCGATCCGCGCCCTCACCGACGAAAGCGCGCTCGCCTTCTTCGACGCCATCGCCCCCATCGTGCATTTCGAGAGCATCGACCTGGGCCAAGCCTGGTTCCAGTCGCGCTACGACAAGGGCGAGACCGAGGCCGACCGCAAAGCCTATCTCAACTGCCCGATGGACCGCGAGAAGTACGAGGCCTTCGTCGACGCGCTGCTGGCCGCCGAGAAGACCGAGTTCAAGGATTGGGAACGCGACACGCCCTATTTCGAGGGCTGCCTGCCGATCGAGGTCATGGCCGCACGCGGCCGCGAGACCCTGCGCTTCGGCCCGCTCAAGCCCGTGGGCCTGACCAACCCGCATGCGCCCGAGACCAAGCCCCATGCCGTGGTCCAGCTCCGCCGCGACAACGCGCTCGGCACGCTCTTCAACATCGTCGGCTTCCAGACCAAGATGAAATACGGCGCGCAGACGGAAGTCTTCCGCATGATCCCGGGGCTGGAAAACGCCGCCTTCGCCCGGCTCGGCGGCATCCACCGCAACACCTTCCTCAATTCCCCGCGCCTGCTCGACGGGGCGATGCGGCTCAAGGCCGACCCCCGCCTGCGCTTCGCCGGCCAGATCACCGGCGTGGAAGGCTATGTCGAGAGCGCCGCCATGGGCCTGCTCGCCGGCCGCATGGCCGCCGCCGAACGCCTCGGCCGCCCCCTCGCGCCACCGCCGCCGACCACCGCCATCGGCGCGCTCGTCACCCACATCACCGGCGGCGCCGATGCCAAGACCTTCCAGCCCATGAACGTCAACTTCGGCCTCTTCCCGCCGCTGGAGGAGGCCCGCGGCGGCCGCCGCGGCCGGCGCGAGCGCTACAAGGGCTACACCGACCGCGCCAAGACAGATTTCGCGGCGTGGGTTGAGCCGGCGCTGGCAATAGTTTGAAGTTGTGGGGAGATCTGTCGCGTGGCGCTCAGTGGCTCAGGCGCCCAACGCTTCAGTGGCGCACCAGAATCAAGAATCTGCAGTAATGTTGAGGACGGCTTCCCCTCCACGACATGGCATTTCGACAATCTTTTCGTGCAAATCTCAAGTTTCAGGCCGCTATTTCCAAGTCACGCCCAATCCGTTCCACTGCGGCATCTTCGTCTCCGCGAAATATTGGCATAGAAAGTGATCGATTCTGCGCGCGTTGAAACTTTTTTTTGCTCAGCGTTCGCATTTCAGAGTCTTCAATTAGCGCAATTATCCGCAGGTCGTCTCGCTTTAGTCGATTGGATTCCATTTGGAGAAGCAGAGCTTCACTTAGTTTTTCATTCGAGTTTACAAAATACAATGCGCCAGATTTTGCTGAATCATGGTTTGGTCTGATTATTAGATCCGCCGGAAATTCAGACAGAGTTCGATCAAACGATTCATTTTCAGAGAATTTCGCTACGTGACCATACCTCTGTTGAAGTGCAGCCGTTGCATCCTCTCGAAATGTCGACCTAACAACTTCGCGCGTTAGTAATTCTAGATCTCGGACTCGAATAAGAGCAGACAGGAAACTGGTCAAACGAAGCCCAAGCTTCGATTCCGCAAAGCTCTCAGTACGAATTTCGTAGGTGTCATGGTCCCAAGACGCTCCACCCTGTTGTAGGATGGCTTCTAGTAGTTGCGCACGATTCCCTTGGTCGATTGGGATCCCGGACCCAATAAGCCGCGCAAGGTATTCTCCATCATCTTCGATGCGGAAGCCGTCACCACTATCGACAACATAAAAACCGATCGGATCACCGGATCGGTCAGAAAATAGTGTGCTGACCGCAAAGCCACTAGCGACGGGGTTGACAACGATCGACGAACAAAACGTCTTACATAGGTTGTTTCGTAGAGACTCTGCGTCGATCATAGCAGGCCGCCTCTCTTTTCTTGAATACGAAAGAACCTTTTTGCGGCCTCCCAGAAGCCGTTCTCCGTCCAGGCGTTCTTTCTCCGATGGAAGGATCCGCTACCGGCTTCTGGGATCCTGACGAGATCATCTAACCCTCGCGGACCCATTTCGATGCCGCCCCGCTCACAATGAGCGTGCGCATGCAAGCCGGGATGGCTTCCATGGTGTTCGAAGCGTCCTACTACTGACGCTCCTTCATCGAGAATCCTGATCAAAAAGGCTTGCCAGTTGTCGCGCGGAGGATTGATCTTTGCGAGGAGAACATATTCATCTTCCGTGCTTGCGGCTCGTGCAGATCGCCACCTCCAACCTGCCCGGATAGGCGTTGTCTTTGGGAAAATTGGGGCAAAGCGCGGCTGAAGATCGGTTGTGAGCCAGCCTGTGTCGGACTGGAGTTCCTTCGCCGACGCGGTGAGCTTCCGAACACGCATACTCTATATCACCCCTTTCTTGCCATCAATGGCATACTTGATACGCTCGTGGAAGAAGGGTGCGGAGACGGCCGACGGCGTCGCCTCGACGTCGGAGCGTGGCGCAGTCGACTTCCATTCCCCCTCATTCCGTCCGCTTCGGCGCCGCCTTGCCCCAGATCTCCTCGCCGTGGCGGTTGCGGTCGCCCCGGCTCAGCACCTCCTTCGAGATCAGCGCCAGCATGTAGGTCCTGAGCACCCCGTTGATCCGGCCGTGGTAGCCGGCGCCGAGGCCCTTGAACCAGCGCGCCACGTCCTCGTCGAGCGCCACCGTCACCTTCTTCCTGCGCGGCCGCACCGGGGCGGTGGTCTCGAGCCTCCCCCAGTCGTCGGGGATCAGCGCGTGGCGCAGCTTCATGTCGCGCCAGTCCTGCGACTGCTTCTCGAGCTCGATCATCATCTCCACATGGGCCCGCTCCTGGGCGATCGTGCGCATCCGGATTTCCACCGCCTGCGTCTCCTGTGCTGTCTCGGGAAAGCCGCCATCCTGCCCGAGAACCGTTAACATGCCGCTGAGAATGGCAAGCCGGTTTCCAGCCCGGTTCCAGCCGGCTTCCAGCCGCCGCAAGCCCTTGATACCGAAGCCGGAACCCGCCCCGCTTGCGATGACCCCCCGGCCGCCCTATCTGACGCGGATGAACTACCTCCTCGCCCTCTTCCTGCCGCCGCTCGCGATCCTGATCGCCGGCCGGCCGATCGTCGCGATCGTCACCTTCCTGATCTGGATCCCGGCGATCGTCTTCTCCGGCGGACTCACCCATCCGATGTTCATCCTGCTCGCCTGGATCCTGATCCACGAATCGGGCGAGGCGCGGCGGGCGCGGATCGGGCGCGGCCGCGCCGACGGCTGACCGCGACATC
>NZ_DAIUBO010000294.1:0-4137 GCF_036846665.1 Amaricoccus sp.
TCGGTCTTCTGGATCAGGTCGCCGATATAGACGATGTTGTCGTTCTTCAGGCAGTTGGCCGAGCGCACCGAGAGCTCGAGCTCGTCGACCTTCTTGAGCAAGAGCGGGTTGAACTCGAGATCGCTTTCCTCGTCGGTGCGGGTGCCCGCGCTCGGCTCCTCGAAGTTGACGAAGACCGAGAGCTGGTCCTGGATGATGCGCGCCGCATAGGCGATGGCATCCTCCGGCTTGATCGAGCCGTCGGTCTCGAGCTGCAGCGTCAGCTTGTCGTAATCGAGCACCTGGCCCTCGCGGGTCGGCTCGACCTTGTAGCTGACCTTCTTGATCGGCGAGAACAGCGCGTCGACCGAGATGAGCCCGATCGGCGCATCCTCGGGGCGGTTCTTCTCCGCCGCGACATAGCCCTTGCCCTGCTCGACGGTCAGCTCCATGTAGACCGAGGCGCCGTCGTCGAGGTGGCAGATCAGGTGCTCGCGGTTGAGGATCTCGATGCCGTTGGTGGTGGCGATGTCGCCCGCGGTCACCACGCCGGGGCCGGTGGCGCGGATCTCGATGCGCTTGGGCCCCTCGACCTCCATCTTCACCGCGACGCCCTTGAGGTTCAGCACGATGTCGGTGACGTCCTCGCGCACGCCGGGCACGCTGGAGAATTCATGCAGCACGCCGTCGATCTGCACGCTGGTGATCGCGGCCCCCTGGAGCGAGGAGAGCAGCACCCGGCGCAGCGCGTTGCCGAGCGTGAGGCCGAACCCGCGCTCCAGCGGCTCGGCGACCGCGGTGGCCTGGCGGAAGGGATCGGCGCCGGCCTTGATCTCGAGGGCGGTCGGCCGGATCAGCTCCTGCCAGTTCTTGTGGATCATCATGTTCATGGCCCTCCATTCCTGTCCGCCGACCGATCCAGATGGCCGGCGAACGCCCGAGGAAATGCAAACTGAAACCGCCCGCCGGAGGGGCGGGCAGTGAAATCTCTCCCGTCTCTCAGACGCGCCGGCGCTTGGGCGGTCGACAGCCGTTGTGCGCGATGGGAGTCACGTCCTTGATCGCGGTGATCTGGAAGCCCACGGCGCCGAGCGCGCGCAGCGCGCTCTCGCGGCCCGAGCCCGGGCCCTGCACCTGCACTTCGAGCGTGCGCACGCCGTGCTCCTGCGCCTTGCGGCCGGCGTCCTCGGCGGCCATCTGCGCGGCATAAGGCGTGGACTTGCGCGAGCCCTTGAAGCCCATCGTCCCGGCCGAGGACCAGGCGATCGCGTTGCCCTGGGCGTCGGCGATCAGGATCTTGGTGTTGTTGAAGCTGGCGTTCACATGCGCCACGCCGGTGGAGATGTTCTTGCGTTCCTTGCGCTTGATGCGCGCCCTTTCGCGAGCCATTGGCCTGCCCCCTATTTCTTCTTGCCGGCGATGGCCTTGGCGGGGCCCTTGCGCGTGCGTGCGTTGGTGTGGGTGCGCTGGCCGCGCACCGGCAGGCCGCGGCGATGCCGCAGGCCGCGGTAGCAGCCCAAGTCCATCAGCCGCTTGATGTTCATCTGGGTCTCGCGGCGCAGGTCGCCCTCGACCGCGAGATTCGCGTCGATGTATTCGCGGATGCGCAGCACCTCGGCGTCGCTCAGGTCGTTGACCCGGCGGTTCTCCGCGATCTCCAGCGCGCCGCAGAGCTGCTTGGCCGTGGTGCGGCCGATGCCATGGATATAGGTGAGGGCGATCTCGACCCTCTTGTTCGTGGGAATGTTAACGCCAGCTATGCGCGCCAAGTTTCAAGCTCCGTTCGTCCGAGGGGCCGCCCGACCCCGCTCAACAGCCAATGCCCGCCGATGCCTTCGGCAGGCTTCCGACGCCCATGTCCCTGGGCAGGCATCCCGCGTTCCCGAGGTGAAATGCGTAAGGAACGACTCTCCCTGATGAGAGAGCGCGTACTATAGGAATCGCCGGAGCGAGGTCAAGGCGTTAACGCGCCGATTCTCACAGACCGAGGCGGGTCCGGATCTCGCCGGCGATCGCGTCGATCGCACCGAGCCCGTCGACCGAGCGGAGCTTGCCCTTGGCGTGGTAATAGCCGATCAGCGGCGCGGTCTGGCGGTTGTAGGCGCCCAGGCGCACGCGCACCGATTCCTCGTTGTCGTCGGAGCGGCGCACGAATTCGGTGGAGCCGCAGACGTCGCAGACGCCGTCCTTGGCGGTCGGCTTGGTGCGGTCGTGGTAGACCTCGCCGCATTTGGCGCAGGTGAAGCGGCCGGTGATGCGGTCGACCAGCGCGTCCTCGTCGACCCGCATCTCGACGACGGCGTCGAGCGCGCGGCCCTTCTCCGCGAGCAGCGCATCGAGCGCATCGGCCTGGGCGAGCGTGCGCGGGAAGCCGTCGAAGATCAGCCCGTGCTTGCCGGCCTCGCCGTCGAGCTGTTCGGCGATGAGCCCGATCACGATGTCGTCTGTGACGAGATCGCCCCGCGCCATCACGTCGGCGACCTTCCTGCCCATCTCGGTGCCGCTGTTCCTGGCCGCGCGCAGCATGTCGCCGGTGGAGAGCTGCACCAGCCCGTGCTCCTCGACCAGGCGGCGCGCCTGCGTGCCCTTGCCCGCCCCGGGCGGTCCCAGAAGAATGATGTTCATCGCCGTGCCTTTCCCCGTCCCTTGCCGCGCAGCCGCGACTTTTCGATCAGACCTTCGTATTGATGCGCGAGCATATGCGACTGGACCTGGGTGATCGTGTCCATCGTCACCGAGACGACGATCAGGAGCGACGTGCCGCCGAAATAGAAGGGCACGGCCAGCTGGGAGATCAGCACTTCCGGCAGGAGGCAGACCGCCGCCAGATAGGCCGATCCGATGACCAGGAGACGCGACACGACATAGTCGAGATATTCGATGGTCTTCTGGCCGGGCCGGATTCCGGGGACGAAACCGCCCTGCCGCTTGAGATTGTCGGCCACGTCGTCGGATTTGAAGGCGACATTGGCGGTGTAGAAATAGGTGAAGAAGACGATCAGCGCGCCATAGGCCAGCAGGTAGAGCGGCTGGCCGTGGCCCATGTAGGCGGCGACGTAGTTCAGGATGCCCAGGCCCTCGGCGGCATTGCCCGAGAAGGTGGTGATGGTGGAGGGCAGCAGCAGGAGCGAGGAGGCGAAGATCGCCGGGATCACGCCGGCCGGGTTGACCTTGACCGGCAGGTGCGAGCTCTCGCCGCCATAGACCTTCATGCCGACCTGGCGCTTGGGATACTGGATGTGGATCTTCCTGAGCGCGCGTTCCATGAAGACCACGAAGGCGACCACCGCGACCGCCATCACCATGATGCCGATGATCGCTGCCGGCGAGAGCGAGCCGGTGCGCCCCTGGCTGAAGAAGCGCGCGAGCGCGGCCGGAAGCTCGGCGACGATGCCCACGAAGATGATCAGCGAGATGCCGTTGCCGATGCCGCGAGCGGTGATCTGCTCGCCGAGCCACATCAGGAACATGGTGCCGCCGACCAGCGTCACCACCACGCCGATGCGGAAGAACCAGCCGGGATCATGGGCCATGCCCTGGGATTCGAGCCCGACCGCCAGCCCGTAGGCCTGGAAGGTGGCGAGGAAGACCGTGCCGTAGCGGGTGTACTGGTTGATCTTCTTGCGGCCCTGCTCGCCCTCCTTCTTCAGCGCCGCGAGGCTCGGGACCATGGAGGTCAGGAGCTGGACGATGATCGAGGAGGAGATATAGGGCATGATCCCGAGGGCGAAGATCGCCATGCGGCCGACCGCGCCGCCGGTGAACATGTTGAGCATGCCCCCCAGCCCCTGGCTCGCCTGCTCGAAGAACTGCGCCAGCCGCCCGGCGTCGATGCCGGGAACCGGGATGTAGGTGCCGATGCGATAGACGATCAGGAGGCCGAGGGCGAAAAGGATCCGGCTCTGGAGGTCCTTGGCCTTGCCGAAGGTGCCCCAGGAGAGGTTCGCGGCCATCTGTTCCGCTGCGGATGCCATTTCAGGCCCTCCAAAACTGCGCCGCCGGACCCGGTGTCACGCGGTGTCCAGCGGCGCCAAGACAGGTCCGACTTAAGCCGCCGCTTCCGCGGCCACAAGCCTCATTCCGTCGCGGGCGCGGCCTCGGGGCCGGCCTTCAGCGCGATCGACCCGCCGGCCTTCTCCACCGCCGCGACCGCCGATT
>NZ_DAIUBO010000295.1:0-4127 GCF_036846665.1 Amaricoccus sp.
CCGATCCGGTGGATCTCACGGCGACCCAGCCCCCGGTGGAGGCCCTGCCCGCCGCGACGCTGGGCTATCTGCTCGCCAGCCGGTATTGCGAGACCGACCTGCTCTCCAACGAGGCCTGGCGGCTCTTCGAGCACGGGCCCTCGGGCTGGGGCCGGGTCCAGGCGATCTGCGACTTCGTCCACGACCACGTGCGCTTCGGCTACGAGAATTCCCGGCCCACCCGCACCGCCGCCGAGACCTATGCCGAGGGGCGCGGGGTCTGCCGCGACTTCACCCATCTCGCGGTCACCTTCTGCCGCTGCATGAACATCCCCGCCCGCTACTGCACCGGCTACATCAGCGACATCGGCCTGCCGCCGCCCTATGAGCCGATGGATTTCGCCGCCTGGATGGAGGTCTATCTCGGCGGGCGCTGGTGGGCCTTCGATCCGCGCAACAATGCGCCGCGCCGGGGCCGGGTGCTGATCGCGCGGGGCCGTGACGCGGCCGACGTGCCGCTCACCCACACCTTCGGGCCCAATACCCTGAGCGGCTTCCGGGTCTGGATCGACGAGATCGCCGCCTGAAGGCGCGCCCTTCCCCGCATTCGGGTCCCGGGCCGGAACCATGTCGGCGGCGGCCCCGCGGGGGGCCGGGCACCGGTTCCGCACGGGGCCGGTTTCCGCCTCGACATTCCCCGCCCCGCATCGGATGCTGCCCGCCCGTTCCGCGAAGGCCGTCCGCCCTTGTCCACGCCCGTCTTCCTCGCCGTCCTCGCGGCGGCCCTCCTGCATGCCGCCTGGAACGCGCTCGTCAAGCAGGGTGCGGACAAGCATCTCGGCATGACCGCGGTCGTGATCGGCCATGTGCCCATCGCGCTCGTCGTGCTGCCCTTCGTGCCCTTCCCGGCGCCGGAGAGCTGGCCCTGGCTGCTGGCGGGGCTGCTCCTGCATACCGGCTACCAGCTCTTCCTGATGATGTCCTACCGGATCGGCGACCTGACCCAGGTCTATCCCATCGCCCGCGGCACCGCGCCGCTGCTCGTCGCCGGCGTCTCGGTCGCCTTTCTCGGCGTCCATCTGGCGCCGCTCGAGCTTCTCGGCGTCCTGACCATCGGCGCCGGCATCATGAGCATGAGCCTCGTGCGCCAGCGGGACGGGCTGCGCAACCGCCATGCCGCCCTGCTCGCCCTGGCCACCGGCGGCTTCATCGCCGCCTATTCGCTGGTCGACGGCACCGGCGCGCGGCTGGCGGGCACGGCGCTGGGGTATTTCGGCTGGGCCTCGATCGGCAATGCCGCCGTCTTCTCGGGCCTGATGGCGCTCACCCGGCCCGGGCTGCTCACGCAGGTCTTCCGGCGCGGCAAGCGCGCGATGCTCCTCGGCGGCGGCGCCTCCTTCGTCGCCTATTCCATGGTGATCTGGGCCTTCACCCAGGCGCCCATCGCGCTGGTGACCGCCCTTCGCGAAACGAGCATCGTCTTTGCGCTGCTGATCGGCGTCTTCCTGCTCGGCGAGCGGCTCGACCTCGCCAAGGTGGCCTCGACGATGGTCACCCTGCTCGGCGGCGCCCTCCTGCGCCTCGCCCGATAGGGCAAAACGCGGGCTCTGGTGGCGCGCGCGAAGCGCCCGAAACATAACGGCGAGAATATCCACATGAAATCAAAGTGTTGCAGCTTGTGCGCGCGCGCACGTTCCAAAGGCTCCGCCCATCCGCCGGCAGCGCTCAGCGGACCGGCCCGACCAGCAGGTCCCAGGCACGCGCGATGAAGGCAGGGTTCAGGCCGTGGCCGCCGTCGAAGAGGCAGAGCTCCAGCAGATGCCCGGCCGGGTCGACCCGCCGGGTGCAGTCCAGACCCTCGGCCGCCACCGGCTCGGGCGGGCCGTAGCCGCCGGCCGCCGCCAGCATGTCGATCGCCGCCGGCACGTCGCCCTGCCGGGCCTCCCCGATCGCGCGGCCCGCCAGCGGCACGACCTCGTCCGCGGTGCCGTGGTAGTGGATCAGGTTCAGCGGCGCGGCGGGACAAGCCTCGGGGATCGGCGCCCAGAAGGTGCCCGAAACCGGAACATAGCCGGCGAAGGCGTCGCCCCGCGCGCAGGCGAGGCCCCAGACCATCATCGCGCCCGAGGAAAAGCCCGCCACCAGCATCCGGTCGCGGTCGAGCGCGATCCGCCGGCCGAGATCCTCGACCACCGCATCGAGATAGGCGGCCTCGTCCGCATTCATCGGCCGATCCTGCGCCGGCGCCCCCGGCGCATTCCATTCGTCGCCCGCCGCCTGCAACGCCACGAAGGCAATGCCCAGTTCTTCGGCCAGCGCCCGCAGCGCCGCATTCGCCATCACGCCCTCGCTCGTCCCGCGATAGCCGTGCAGGAAGAAGAGCGCGCCGGTCGGCGCGCTGCCGTCGCGGCCCTCGGGCAGCATCAGCCGGTAGCTGCGCGCGCCCACCCGGCAATCGCTCTCGACGCCGCAGGCCGAGGCCATCGGCGCCGCGAGCAGCAGCGCGAGCACGATCAGCGCCCGGAAGCGGCGCCCCGGCGCCGCCCGCGTCATGGCATGTGATAGCCGGGCGTTGAATGCGAGATCGCGAGTTCCGCCTCGCTCATGTCGGCGGCGAAAGGCTCGAAGAGCGGCGTCGACAGGTATCGCTCGCCGGTGTCGGGCAGCATGGCGAGGATCACGCTACCGTCCTTGGCCTTCTTCGCGATCTCCATCGCCACCCCGAAGGTCGAGCCGCCGGAAACGCCGGTGATGATCCCCTCCTTCGCCGCCAGCTCGCGCGCCCAGCGGATGCCCTCCGCCCCGGCGATCGGGATCAGCGCGTCGTAATAGCCGCCGTCGATCGCCTCCTGCAGGACATGGGGAATGAAATCCGGCGTCCATCCCTGGATCGGATGCGGCTCCCAGGCCGGATGACCCTTGGCCGGGCCGTGGTCGGGCGAGCGTTCCTGCGGCTGGCCCGAGCCGACGAGCTGCGCGTTTTCCGGCTCGGAGAGTATGATCTTCGCCTCGGGCCAATGCTTCTTGAGAACCCGCCCCACGCCCGACACCGTGCCGCCGGTGCCGTAGCCGGTCACGAAATAGTCCAGCCTCGACCCCGCGAAATCGCCGATGATCTCCTGCGCCGTGGTGCTCTCGTGGATGTCGGCATTGGCCTCGGTTTCGAACTGGCGCGCGAGGAACCAGCCGTTCGCATCCGCGAGCTCCTTGGCCTTCATGTACATCCCCACCGCCTTCTGCGACCGCGGCGTCAGCACCACCTGCGCGCCGAGGAAGCGCATCATCTGCCGGCGCTCGATCGAGAAGCTGTCGGCCATGGTCACCACCAGCGGATAGCCCTTCGCCGCGCAGACCATCGCAAGCCCGATCCCGGTATTGCCCGAGGTCGCCTCCACCACGGTCTGGCCGGGCTTCAGCGTCCCGTCGCGCTCGGCCGCCTCGATGATGTTGATCGCCAGCCGGTCCTTGACCGAGCCCGCCGGGTTGAAGAACTCGCATTTCGCATAGATCGTCACCCCCTCGGGCGCGAGCCGGTTGATCCGCACGCAGGGCGTGTCGCCGATGGTCTCAATGATGCTGTCGAAGAGCCGCCCGCGTCCCTTGGTGCTGCGCAGCACGCCGCCGTTTCCGCTCGCGATGTTCATGGTAGTTCCCCCTGTTGCTCCGATCCGGCCACCGCGAAGCGAGTGGTCCACATGCGCCCGATTTTCCGTGTCGGACCGAAGATAGCACGCATATCGCACGTGCACAGACCTCGGCCATGCAGGAGGGAAATCGGTGCGGCGGCTTTCGCGCCGGCGTTGCCGCCGGCGCGATCCGCTTCAGCCGGCGTAGGCCCTCAGTTTCGCTAGGATGCCGTCGATCGCAGGCTTGACGATCGGACCGATCGTGGCGTCCGAAGTCAGCTTCTCCGCGGCCCCCTCGATCGCCGGGAGCGCCGCGGCGATCGCCGATTGCAGGCTCGTGCGCGCTTCCGCCGGGAGAGCCTCGACCGTCGCCGTCATGCCTTCGAGCGCCGCATCCGCTTCGGCCAACGCTGGCGCGGCGGCTTCGGCGGAGGCCTGGTCGGTGATCCCCGTCAGGGCACCGGTGATCCTGTCGAGCACCTGCTGCATGTCGGCGGTCACGTCGATGCCCTCGCCGACTTC
>NZ_DAIUBO010000296.1:0-4121 GCF_036846665.1 Amaricoccus sp.
CGGCGGGGATGCTGTCGATGTTCATGGCTTGCTCCTGAGCGCCCTCGTGTCGGGTGGTCGCCTAGCATGTTCGCAGGCGCAACAAAAGATCCTTCACGCTGCGGTGCGTGCCCGTTCCCCCCGCAGGTTCACCAGATTGCCGAGCACGATCGCGCCGGCGCCGAGGAACACCACCGGGTCGAAGGGCTCGCCATAGACCAGCATTCCCAGGGTCGCGAGCACCGGCAGGCGGATGAATTCCATCGGTGCCACCACCGAGGCCGGCGCCCAGGAGAGCGCCGAGGTCAGCGCGTAATGCGCGGTCAGGCCGGTGAGCCCGACCACGAGGATCCAGGGGACGAGCTCCGGCGAGGGCAGCGGGATGCCCCCGGGGAGCGCGAGGGCGAGGCTGAAGCAAGATTGCGCCAGCGTCATCCAGAAAAGTACGCAAAGCACGCTGTCGAAGCGCATGATCTGCTTGGTATAGATCGTGTTCATGGCGAAGCCGGTGGCGGCGAGGAGCGCCGCCGCCTGGCCCGGGCCGAGGGGGGCGGAGCCGGGGCGCGCGACGATGAGCACGCCGAGAAAGCCGAGCGCGGCCGCGGCGATGCGCGGGCGCGTCAGCTTCTCGGAGAGCAGGACGGGTGCTAGGAGCGCGACCCAGATCGGATTGGTGAATTCCAGCGCGGTGAGCTGGGCGAGCGGGATGGTGGCGAGGGCGTAGAACCAGAGGTTCTGGCCCGCGAAATGGAAGAGGTTGCGCTTGACGTGCAGCCCGGCATGGGCGGTGCGGACCTGGGTGAAGCCCGTGCGGCTGCGGGCGAGGATGGCGGCGACGGTGAGCCAGCCGATCACCGAGCGGTAGAGCATCAGCTCGAAGGTGTTCATCTCGAGCTGGATTTCCCGGCCGGCGACCACCATGGCCGAGAAGGACGCCACCGCTCCCAGCATCCAGAGCGCGGCGTAGAGGGGGCGGGAGCGGTCCATGGCGGCGCGAGTTAGCGGCGCGGCACGAGGCGTGGCAAGGGCTAGTTTCGCCCGGCGCGGGCTGTGCACGAACCGTGCACGCGACGTGCACAATCCATGCGCGGGCCTTCCGCGGGGAGCCGAGCCGCGGCCGCGCCGGAGCCGCATTGTGCGGGGGCGCGGCGGCGGGCAGGGTGGCGGCAGCCAGAGGGGGGGGTGCGATGGCGCGCCATGTGGCATTGCTCTACAGCGTGGTGCTCGGACCGGGCCGGCGGCTGCGCATGGGCGACCTGCGGGCGATGGCCGAGGGCCTGGGATTCGCGCGGGTGCGGTCGCTGGTGGCGACCGGCAATCTGGTGTTCGATGCGCCGGCGGCCGATCCGCGGCTGCTGGAGCAGCGGCTGGAGACGGCCTTCGCCGCGCGATTCGGCCGGCACGTGGACATCATCCTTCGCGATTCGTCCCGTTGGGGGCGGCTCATGGCGGGCAACCCGTTTCCGGAGGCGTCGCTGCTGGCGCCCGACAGGGTCGCGGTGCGGGTGATGCGGGCGCCGGCCGGCGCCGGGGTCCTGGAAGCGCTGGAGCCCTATCGGAGCGCGGACGAGCGCATGGCGCTGGTCGATGGCGATCTCTGGGTGCATTTTCCCCATGGCCAGGGCGGCTCGCGGTTGGCGGCGGCGATGAAGCCGCGGCGCGCGGGCGGGCCGGGGACCTTCCGCAACTGGAACACCGTGCGGGGGATCGGCGTGATGCTCGAGGCGTGAAGCGGGACGGGCGCCACGCGCGGCCCGGGACCCGCGCCGATTCGGGGGGGACGCGGCGCGGGCGGGGTGCTAGGCCGGAGGATGCGGGGGCAACCACGGGGAAAGGGAGAGGCACATGGAATATCGCCAGCTCGGCCGGTCGGGCCTGAAGGTCTCGGCGCTGGCTTTTGGTACCGCCACCTTCGGCGGCGTCGGGCCGCTCGCGAAATGGGGGGCGACGGAAACCGCGCAGGCGTGCCGGCTGCTCGATATCTGCCTCGAGGCGGGGATCAACCTGATCGACACCGCCAATGCCTATTCGCGCGGACGTTCCGAGGAGATCCTCGGCGAGGCCATGGCCGGGCGGCGCGAGCGGCTGCTGGTCGCCACCAAGGTGCGCTTCCGGATGGGCGAGGGGCCGAACGACCTGGGGCTGTCGCGCGCGCATGTGGTGGCGCAATGCGAGGCGAGCCTGAAGCGGCTCGGGACCGACCGGATCGACCTCTACCAGATGCATCAATGGGACGGGCTGACGCCGCTCGAGGAGACGCTCGAGGCCTTCGACACGCTGACCCGCGCCGGGAAAATCCGCTATTCTGGCATCTCGAATTTCGCGGGCTGGCAGCTGGTGAAGATCATGGCGACGGCGCGGGCCATGGGAGTCGTGCCGCCGGTGGCGCAGCAGATCTATTATTCGCTGGAGAGCCGGGACGCGGAATACGAGCTGCTCCCGGCGGGGATCGACCAGGGGCTCGGCGCGCTGATCTGGAGCCCGCTGGCCGGGGGGCTACTCTCGGGCAAGTACCGGCGCGGCAAGGCGCCGGAAGAGGGCGGGCGGCATCTGAACGACTGGCACGAGCCGCCGCTCTCCGACGAGGCGCGGCTCTACGACACGATCGAGGAACTCGTGGCCATCGCGAACGGCCGTGGCGCCTCGGCGGCGGAGGTGGCGCTGGCCTGGCTGCTCGGGCGCGCGGGCGTCGCCTCGGTCATTCTCGGCGCCCGGACCGAGGAGCAGCTGCGCCGCAATCTCGGCGCGGCGGATCTGGTGCTGGCGGCAGCGGAGCGGGAGCGGCTCGACCGGGTCAGCCTGCCGCGGCTGATCTATCCGCATTGGCACCAGCAGCGGACGATCCCCGACCGGCTCGGGCCGGCGGCGGCGAGCCTGATCGAGGGGCATCCCGCGGATTAGGGGGCGGGCGGCCGGGATCAGCCGGCGCCGGCCAGGGCCTCGGCCTCGCGGGCGAGCCAGGCCCGGAGCGCGGCGGGGTCGGGCGCGCGAACGGAGGCGGCGGTGGTGCCGCCGCCGATCTTGATGCCGATGCCGCCGAGCGCCTCGGCGGCGGCGATGGCGTCCTCGTCGGTGGTATCGTCGCCGAACATGAGCAGCCGGCGTCCGGCGAAGGGCGGGTCCGCGGCCATGCGGCGCAGGGCGGCGCCCTTGTGCGCGGCCTGCGGCTTGACCTCCACGACCATCTTGCCGGGCTGGCGGACGTGGCCGGGGAGCCTTGCGGCGGCTTCGGCGGCGGCGGCGAGGCAGGCGGCCTCTGCCTCGGGCGCGGCGCGGTAGTGGAGCGCGGCCACCGGACCCTTGAGCTCGAGCCGCACGCCGGGGTGTCGCGCGGCCGCGCGCAGGGGCGCGAGCAGGGCCGCGGGCGGCGGCGGCGGCGGGCCGGGCGGTGCGGCGTGGGGGGCAAGGATCTCCAGCCCGTGACCGCCGGCGCGCCAGAGCGCATCCGGGGTGCGGCGGGCGAGATCGCGCAGGTCGCGGCCGCTGAGGAGTGCCACGGCGCCGCCGAGACGTTCCGCGATGGTGCGCAGCGCGGCCTCGGTGGCGGCGTCGAGCCGGATGGCCTCGGGATCGGGGCCGATCTCGGCGAGGGTGCCGTCGAAGTCGAGAAAGAGCGCGTCCCCGGGCGCGAGGCGCAGCGCCGCGAGGCCGCCGCGGCTCACCGGTCGGACCGGATCGCGTCGAGCGCGGCGAGGAATTCGTTGCGCCACCAGGCGATGTCCTTCTCGCGCACCGCGGCGTTCAGCGCCTCCCAGCGCGCGCGGCGGTCCTCGACGGACATGACGATGGCGGCGTGGATCGCGTCGGCGGTGGCCATGATGTCATGGGGGTTCACCAGGACCGCGCCGTCGAGCTGCTCGGCGGCGCCGGCGAATTCCGAGAGCACCAACGCGCCCGGATCCTCGGGATCCTGGGCGGCGACGAACTCCTTGGCGACGAGGTTCATGCCGTCGTAGAGCGGCGTCACCAGCCCCACCCGCGCCAGCCGGTAGAGGCCCGAGAGCGCGGCGCGGGGGTAGCTCCGCGCGAGATAGCGGATCGGCACCCAGTCGAGATCGGCATGATCGCCGTTGATGCGGCCGGCGAGGCGGTCGAGCTGCTCGCGGAGGTCCTGATAGGCGTCCACCGCCTCGCGCGAGGGC
>NZ_DAIUBO010000297.1:0-4064 GCF_036846665.1 Amaricoccus sp.
GAGGTGTCGCTCACCCTGGCCGATGGCACCAGCTACGAGCAGAAGGGGCTCCTGACCGTCGCCGAGACCAACGTGAACGAGGAGACCGGCGTGGTGACCCTGCGCATGGAGTTTCCCAACCCCGAGAAGCTCCTGCTCCCGGGCATGTACGTGCAGGTCGAACTGCCCCAGGGCGTCGCCGAGAACGTGGTGCTCGCTCCGCAGGAGGGGGTTTCCTTCGACCAGCGCGGCCGCCCGGTCGCGCTCGTCGTCAATGCCGAGAACACGGTGGAACCGCGCGAACTCGACGTCATCGCCGCCCGCGACTCGAGCTGGATCGTGCGCGACGGGCTCGGCGCCGGCGACCGGATCATCGTCGAGGGGCTGCAGAAGACCGGCCCCGGCGCGACCGTGGCGCCGGAAGAACGCGGCACCGCGCCCGCAGGCGGAGATGCCAGCGGCGCCGCACCCGCCGCCGACGGCGGCTGAGCGGAACCGGGAGGGAGAAGGCCGATGGCACGCTTCTTCATCGACCGCCCGGTCTTCGCCTGGGTCATCGCCATCCTGATCATGGGCATCGGCCTGCTGTCGATCTTCACCCTCCCGGTCTCGCAATACCCCCAGATCGCACCGCCCTCGGTCACCGTCACGGCCACCTATCCCGGCGCCTCGGCGGAAACCGTCGAGACCACGGTGACCCAGGTGCTCGAACAGGCGCTGACCGGCATCGACGGGCTGCGCTACATGTCCTCCTCCTCGACCGCCTCGGGGCAGGGCTCGATCACGCTGACCTTCGAGACCGGCACCGACGCCGACATCGCCCAGGTCCAGGTGCAGAACAAGCTCGCCCAGGCCACGCCGCTGCTGCCCGAATCGGTGCAGCGCCAGGGCGTTCGCGTCGACAAGGGCTTCGCCGGCTTCCTGATGGTGATCGGGATCATCTCCGAGGACGGCTCGCTCGAACAGGTCGACCTCTCCGATTATCTCGCCTCCAACCTCGTGGACGAGATCAGCCGCGTCGAGGGCGTCGGCGGCGTCGAGGTCTTCGGCGCACCCTATGCCATGCGCATCTGGCTCGATCCGTCGCGGCTCGCGGCCTACGACCTCGCCCCCGCGGACGTGGTGAGCGCGGTCTCGGCGCAGAACGCCCAGATCTCCGCCGGCCAGTTCGGCTCGCTGCCCGCGGTCGAGGGCCAGCAGCTCAACGCCACCATCACCGCCCAGTCGCTCCTGCGCACCCCGGCGGATTTCGAGCAGATCGTGCTGCGCGCCGAGACCGACGGCGGGCTGGTGCTGCTGAACGACGTGGCCCGCGTCGAGGTCGGCGCCGAGGATTACACCGCGATCTCTCGCTACGGCGGCCAGCCGGCCTCGGGCATGGCCCTGCGCCTCGCCGCCGGCGCCAACGCGCTCGATACCGCCGAGCGTGTCAAGACGCGCATGGAGGAATTGTCCGCCTTCTTCCCCGAGGGGCTGACCTACAACATCCCCTTCGATACCACGCCCTTCGTCGCGATCTCCATCGAGGAGGTGGTCAAGACGCTCTTCGAGGCGATCGGGCTCGTCTTCCTCGTCATGCTGCTCTTCCTCGGCAACCTGCGCGCCACGCTGATCCCGACGCTCGCGGTCCCCGTGGTGCTGCTCGGAACCTTCGGCGTGCTCGCCGCGGCGGGCTTCACCATCAACACGCTCACCATGCTCGCGATGGTGCTGGCCATCGGCCTTCTCGTGGACGACGCCATCGTGGTGGTCGAGAACGTCGAGCGCATCATGGACGAGGAAGGGCTCGACGCCCGAGAGGCGACGCGCAAGTCCATGGACCAGATCACCGGCGCGCTGATCGGCATCGCGCTGGTGCTCTCGGCGGTCTTCGTGCCCATGGCCTTCTTCGGCGGCTCCACCGGGGTGATCTACCGGCAGTTCTCCATCGCCATCGTCTCGGCCATGGCGCTTTCGGTGGTGGTGGCGCTGACCCTGACCCCCGCGCTCTGCGCCTCCATGCTGCGGCGCAGCGACGCCCACGGGCCGGCGCGGGGGCCGCTCGCGGCCTTCCACCGCTTCTTCGCCGCGCTGACGCGCCGCTACGGCAACAGCGTCGACTGGATCGTGCGCCGGCCCTTCCGGATCGGCGCCATCTACCTGGCGCTCGCCGGGCTCATGGGCTGGTTCTTCGTACAGACCCCCACAGGCTTCCTTCCCGACGAGGACCAGGGCATCATGTTCGTCTTCGTCCAGGCGCCCTCGGGCGCCACCGCCGAGCGGACGCTCCGGGTGATGGACCGGATCGAGCACCATTTCCTGACCAACGAGCCCGAGGCGGTGGATTCGATCTTCACCGTCGTCGGGTTCAGCTTCGCCGGCGCCGGCCAGAACGTGGGCCTCGGCTTCGTGCGCATGAAGGACTGGTCCGAGCGCCCCCGCCCCGACCAGTCGGTGCAGGCGACCGCCGGCCGCGCCTTCGGGGCATTGGGCCAGATCCGCGATGCCTTCGTCTTTCCCATCGTGCCGCCGTCGGTGATCGAGCTCGGCAACGTCTCGGGCTTCGACTTCTATCTCCAGGCCCGCGGCAACCAGACCCACGAGGAACTGCTCGCCGCGCGCAACCAGATGCTCGGCATGGCGGCGCAGAGCCCGCTGATCGCCTCGCTGCGTCCCAACGGGCTCGAGGACGCCGCGCAATTCGCCCTCGACGTCGACTGGCGCAAGGCGGGCGCGATGGGGGTCACCGCCCACGACGTGGCGGAACTCCTCGCCACCGCCTGGGCCGGCAGCTACGTCAACGACTTCCTCGACCGCGGCCGCATCAAAAAGGTCTTCGTCCAGGGCGAGGCCGAGGCCCGGCGCAACCCCGACGACATCGAGCGCTGGCGGGTGACCAATGCCACCGGCGGGCTCGTGCCCTTCTCGAACTTCGCCGACGGGCTCTGGCGCTTCGGCGCGCAGGGGCTCTACCGCTACAACGGCGTGCCCGCCATGCAGCTCCAGGGGCAGCCGGTGCCGGGCGTGACCACCGGCGAGGCCATGGCCGAGATCGAGCGGCTGGCGACCCAGCTGCCGCCCGGCTTCGACGTCGCCTGGACCGGGCTCTCGCTCGAGGAACGCCAGACCGGCGGCCAGGCGCCGCTGCTCTACGCGCTGTCGCTGGCGGTGGTCTTCCTCAGCCTCGCCGCCCTCTACGAGAGCTGGGTGATCCCCGCGGCGGTGATGTTCGCCATGCCGCTCGGCGTGCTCGGCGCGCTGATCGGCGCGCGGCTCGGCGGCTTCGCCAACGACGTCTTCTTCCAGGTCGGCCTGCTGACCACCATCGGGCTCACCGGCAAGAACGCGATCCTGATCGTGGAATTCGCCCGTGCCCGGCAGGAGGAGGGCCGGGAGCTCTTCGCCGCCATCGGCGAGGCGGCGCGCCAGCGGTTCCGGCCGATCGTCATGACCTCGATGGCCTTCTCGCTCGGCGTCACGCCGCTGGTGCTCTCCACCGGTGCCGGCGCCGCAGGACGCAACGCCATCGGCTCGGCCGTCTTGGGCGGTACGCTATCGGCGACGGTACTCGGCGTGCTCTTCGTGCCGCTCTTCTACGTCGTGATCCGCCGCCTCGCCCCCCTGCCCGCGCTGCCGGGAGCCGAGCCGACGCCGGCCACCTGATATCGCCGGCGCGCGGCAACAGCAGGTCTCAGGCCCCGAGGCCGGCCACCGCGAATGCGCGGCGCCCAAGTCGGTCCGAGCCGCCCGTCGCCCGGGCTCCCTGCACTCGTCCGCACACGGTGTCTGCGCGTCTGCGTGCGGGATATGCGGACCGAATTCGGCCCCTCTGCCAGTGGCCCTTGGCCGCAGTGGCGACCCACCGGGACCGTCTCGCAGACCCCGCTGGGGCGACGGCGCCGGTGATCCGGGACCGTGCGCCCGGTACCGATCGTCGGGTGCAGCCTCGGGGCAATCATACCAGCGGCCCTCGCTGTCGACTCCTGTTCCTCCCGCGGCCCGGGGGTTCCAGCCCGATCGACCCGTGACGATCTGCGGTGAAGCTGCACCGCCCTCGCCCTGCGGCGCGCGCCTCCGGGCGACCGGACCGGGCAAGGCGCCACCGG
>NZ_DAIUBO010000298.1:0-4056 GCF_036846665.1 Amaricoccus sp.
GCCGGCGCGGCCCGATCGCCACGGGTCGATCGGGCTGGGGACACCCTGGCCGCGGAAGGAACAGGAGTCGACAGCGAGGGCCGCTGGCATGATCTGCGCGCGCCTCTGCCTGGGCGGGCGCATTTGTCGCGCCTGCCGTCACGGGGAACGGGCGTCTGCCCGAAGCGATCATCCGGAGGCCGTATCACCTGCCAAATCCGCGAGGGGAAGGCGGTATCGCCACGGGGAAACTGGCGCCGGTCCGAGCGGTCAACCGGGGGCCACATGACCCGCTCGCCGACCAATCGATCTGCAGCATGGTCGCGGCCCCGCCCGCCGCTCAGCCGAGATAGACCTCGGTCGGCGGGTAGCGTACTCGCGCCGGCTGGCGGGTGGCGAGAAAGAAGCCCAGCGTGAGCGGCCCGACCCGGCCGACGAACATGATCACGATGATCACCGCCCGGCCGAAGCCGTCGAGATCGCCGGTGAAGCCGCGGCTGAGCCCGACGGTTCCGAAGGCGCTGGCGACCTCGAAGGCGATGTCGATGAACTCGCCCTGGTGGCTCAGGGTGAGCAGGAACACGCCCGTGAAGACCACCACGACGCTGATCGCCGTCAGCGCCATCGCCTTGAGCGCCTGGTCGAGCGCGATCGAGCGGCCGAAGGCATGCATCTCGGTCTGGCGGCGGAAGAAGGCGACCGTCGCCAGCAGCATCACGATGATGGTGGTGACCTTGATGCCGCCGCCGGTCGAGGTCGGACCGGCCCCGATCAGCATCAGCGCCATGAAGAGCGTCGTGGTGCTGTCCTCGAGCGCGGCGATGTCGAGGGTGTTGAAGCCCGCGGTGCGCGGCGTCACCCCCTGGAACCAGCTCGCGAGCAGCTTCTCGCCGGTCCCGAGCGGACCGAGGGTTGCGGGGTTGCGCCATTCCAGCGCGGCGAAGATCGCCACCGACCCGACGATCAGCACCGCGGTTCCGAGCAGCATCAGCTTGGCGTGCAGCGAGTAGCGCCGCCAGCTCCGCACCCGCACGAGCTCGGTCAGCACCCCGTAGCCGAGCCCGCCGATGATGAAGAGCGCGGGCAGCGAGAGATTGACGAGCGAATCCCCGGCCCAGGGCAGGAGGCCGCCCGGAAGGCTGGAGAAACCGGCGTTGTTGAAGGCCGAGACCGCCTGGAAGAGCGCGTGCCAGAGGCCCCCGGCGAGGCCGTGGACCGGGACGAAGGCCAGGGCCAGCACCGCCGTGCCCGCCAGCTCGCAGATCAGCACCACCCGCAGGATCACCCGGACCAGCCGCAGCACCTCGCCGATCGAGGTCTGGTTGAGATCCTCGCGCAGGAAGCTCGAATGCGTCAGCCCCACCGGCAGCCCGAGCGCCGAGAGCACCAAGACCGAGAAGGTCATCAGCCCCAGCCCGCCGAGCTGGATGAGCACCGCGACGATGCCCTGGCCCGGTAGGGTGAGGTGCTCCGCGACGTCGATCACGCCCAGGCCCGTCACCGTCACCGCCGAGGCGGCAGTGAAGAGCGCGTCGCCCCAGCCGAAGGGCAGCGCCTGCGCGGCGGGCAGCATCAGGCCGAGCGTGCCGAGGCCGATCAGCGCGGCATAGAGCGCCGCCAGCACCAGCGGCGGCGGCGCCTGCACGGCCGTGCGCATCAGCCGTCGCTTGAGGGGTGTCGCCATGCCCGCCCGGTCAGAAGGTGGCGCCGAGCCGCCGCAGGTCGGGCCGGGTGCCGAGAACCAGCATCTTGTCGCCGGTGCGCAGCGCGAAATCCGGCGCCGTGCCGCAGAATTCGGTGCCGCGCATCACGCCGAGCAGGCGCAGACCGAACGCGTCCTCCAGCGACAATGACCCGACGCTCCGGCCGTCGAACTTGGCCGGGACCTGGAAATCCACCACCAGATAGCCGTTGCCGATGCTCACGTAGTCGCGCACGGCAGGATTGTGCAGCATCTGCGCCACGTGGCGGCCGTAATCCTGCTCGGGCCGGATCACCCGGTCGGCGCCGAGCTTGCTGAGGATGCGGTGGTGGGTGCGGTCCCGGGCCTTGGCCCAGATGATGTCGCAGCCGATCAGCCGCGCGTTCATGGTGCTGAGGATGCTCGCCTCGACGTTCTCGCCGATGGCGACGACCACCGCGCCGAAGCGGTCGAGCCCGGCCTCGCGCAACGCGTCCTCGTCGCTGGCGTCGAGGATCTTCGCCTCGGCGATCTCGTCGGCGATATGGCCGACCCGCGCGGGATCGCTGTCGATGCCGAGCACGTAGCCGTCGAGCCGCGCCAGTTCCGCCGCCACGGTGCTGCCGAAGGAGCCGAGGCCGATCACCGCGAAGCTGCGCGCCCTGTCTGCCACCTGCCCCTGCCCGTGAAGTGCGGGGCGAACGATACCGGGCGGGCCGCGCGAGTCAATCCGAGGCGGCCGACCCGGGCGGGTGATCGCATTTGGGGCCCATTTTTCCCCGGACGACCGTTTCGCCACAAGACGAGGGCAGCGCCCGGCCCCCGGGCGGAAGCGAAGCGCCCGCGTCGTGCCGCAGGCACGCCTTCGGCGTGACGGGGCGGGACGGGATGGTGACGCTGGCCTGCCCCTGAGCTCGGGAGACCGGGGTCGCTTTGCCGGATGCACGGCCCTGCCGGCCCGCAACGCCATCAGAGCGGCGCGCCCTCCTGCCAGAGATCCGGGCCGGGGCGGATGCTGCCGACGACCTCGCCGCGCCGGCTCTGCACCGGCGGCGCCAGGCGGCGCGCCACCAGCGGGTCGCCGGCCTCGAGCACGCCCAGCCGCACCAGCAGCGCAGCGATGGCGCATTCGTTGGCCCGCCGCGCACCGTCCTCGATCTTGAGCGCCACCCCGAGGCCGCGCTCGGGCAGGACCGCCACATAGACCGCCTCGGCGCCGAGCTTGACCGCGGCCCGGCCGCCCGCGGCCGCCATGAGCTCCGAGCAGGCCCGGCCCTCGCCGGCCACCAGGAGCGGATGCGCCAGCATCGCCGCCACCAGCCGCCGCGCCGCCTGCTCGCGGGCACGCCCCAGCCCGCGCGGATCGGCCAAGCGCGCCATCGCATGCGCCAGCCCGTGCAGCGTGGTGGCGAAATTCGGCGCCGAGCAGCCGTCGATGCCGAAGCCGGGGCTCTCGAGGCCGCACATCTCCTCGAAGGCGGCGCGCACCGCGCGCTGCACCGGATGCTCGGGATCGACGTAATCCGGGCCGCCGCCAAGACGGCGGCCGAGGGTCAGGAAGCCGGCATGCTTGCCCGAGCAATTGTTGTGCAGCTGGCAGGGCGGCTCGAAGGCCTCGCGCAGCCGGCCGCGCTCGGTGCGGTCCTCGGGCGCCTGAGTGCCGCAGCGCAGGTCGGCCTCGCCCAGGCCCATCGCCTCGAGCCATTGCGCGACGCGGCCCACATGCATCGCCGCGCCCACATGCGAGGCGCAGGCCAGCGCGAGCTGCTCGGAGGTCAGATCGGCCCCGGCGCCGCTCTCGAGAAGCGGCAGCGCCTGCAGCATCTTGCAGGAGGACCGCGGCAGGATCACCCGCTCGGGATCGCCCCAGGCGGCGCGGATGCCGCCGCCGGCGTCGCAGATCACCGCATGCCCGCGGTGCCGGGATTCCGGGATCGGCCCGCGCCAGACCTCGGCCAGCACCACGGCGTCATTCATCTCCGAACTCCCCCGCCAGGTCCTCGCCGATCGCCTCGCGCAGATGGCCGAAGGCCAGCCGGATGCGCGACTTCACCGTGCCGACGGGCAGGTCCAGCCGCGCCGCGATCTCGCCGTGGCTCAACCCCTCGTAGAAGGCCGCCACCAGCACCCGGCGCTGCTCGGGCGCGAGGCCGGCGAGGCCCGCGCGCAGCCGCGCCTCGCGCTCCGCGGCGGAGATCCGCGCGACGCCCCCGGGCTCGGGATCCGGCCGGAAGAGCGGGTCCTGCGGATCCGGCTCGGGCCGGCGCGCCCGGCGCACCAGGTCGATGCGGCGGTTCCGGGCGATGGGGAAAAACCAAGGCCCCGCCCCCCCCCCCCCGGGATCCAAGCTCGCCGCGCCGCGCCAGAACCCCCCCATCACCCCCTGCCCGATCTCC
>NZ_DAIUBO010000299.1:0-4048 GCF_036846665.1 Amaricoccus sp.
CCCGACCGGCAGGTCGAGCCGCGCCGCGAGCCTGCCGCCGTCATGGCCGGGGAAGTCCAGCCGTTCCGATGAATCTGCCATGCCTGCCCCCGCTCGTCGCTGCCCGGATCATGCCTTCACGACCAGAACGGCCGCGCCGCGCGCAGCCGGTCCCAGCGCGCGAAGAGATCGGGCCGCTGCTGCCCGGCCCGGACGGTCAGCGTGCCCAGCACCCAGCCGACCGCGCGCTGGACATCCCCGTCGTCCCGACCCGGCGCCTCGGGGCCGGTCAGCGCCTCGGCGGCCATGGCGGCGTCGTTGAGATGGCCGAAGCTGTCCTGAAGCGATTTCAGCTCCTTGATATAGGCCGCGACCTTCGCGCCCGGATAGATCGGCGCGAAGGTGTCGGCGGCATAGCGCAGCTTCTTCAGCTCCTTGCGCAGGGCGTGCAGGCCCTCGGTATCGAGCTTGCGGATCCGGCGTCCCCGCCTGCGCACCCGCCGCAGCCGCGCGTCGAGCAGGCCGCCGGCGAGACCGCCCACCGGGGCCGCCAGCCGTTCGGTCTGCGAATAATCGGACGGGGCCAGCCAGCCGCGGCCCTCGATCAGCCGGCCGAGGTCGAAGAGAAACCCCGCCGCCTCGGGCTCGGCCAGCGTCCGGCGCACCGCGCGCCGCACCTCGGCGCCGCGGGCCGCGAGAGAGCCCAGGAGCGCCTCCCGCGCCGCCGCGTCGAGGCCGGTCTCCACCGCCTCCGCGACGATCTCGCCGGTCAGCACGTCGATGTCGCGCAAGGGTCCGACCACCTGCCCGAGCCGCTGCGCCTCGCTCCCGAGCGGCGCCAGCGCCGCCTTGCCCAGGCTGGGGCCGAAGATCGCGAAGGCGGTGCGCAGGCGGCGCAGGCCGACGCGGATCTGGTGCGGCCCCTCCGGGTCGTCGCTCTCGGCGATGATCACCATGTTCTGCGCGATCTGGGCCAGGCAATCGCGGAAGATGTCGCGCGCCACCGATTCGACGGTGGCGGAGGCCGCGTAATCCGGGACCCGGGCATTGCGGGGGCGGAGGGGCGGCTCGGCCTCGCCGCGGGCGAGCCGGTAGCCGCGCGCCGACTTGTTCTCCAGCGAGAAGCGCACCGGGGCGCTGGGAAAGAGCGTGCGGGCGATGCCGTAGAGCTCGCCCACCGCCCCTGCGACCAGTTCGAGCTCGGCCTCGCGGATCGCCGTGACCGCCTCGCCCGCCCGGATCTCGCCCGCATCGATGGCGAGCTCGACCTCGCCGCCCTCGGGCGCGCGCAGCCGCTCGGTGGTCCGCCGCACCCGCGTCTCGAAGATGGGCGAGAGCGCGGCCGCCCCGGCGGCGGCGTCGATCGCGCCATAGACGCCCTCGGGGTCGGGACCGTCGAGCACCAGCCGGCCGCCCGGTGCCGCGCATTCGACCTCGAGATTGGCGAAGAGGCCGTGGGCGCTTTCCCGGCGGCGCTTGACCGTCTGCACCCAGCGGCGACCGACCTGCCGCAGCCGCAGCGCGATGCCCTGGGCGGCGAGCGCATGCTCCGGCGTGTCGTAATAGACCGAGCGCAGGAACTGCGTCCGGCGCGGCGCCAGCCGCAGGAGGGCGAGCGCGGGATGGCGCCGCAGCCGGGCCTCGCCCTCGCTGTCGAGCGTGATCTTGAGCTCGGTCTCGATCATCTGCGCCCCATGGGATCACATTGCCGCGCGATGCGCCAGCATCTTGGTGGAAGTGGGAAATTCGTGCTATTCTCATGGGAAGAATGAGGAAACATGATTTGCCCCACTGGCCGCGCCGCAGGGAGATTATAGCCCGCCGACGGTCCGTGACATTCGAATTCTTCCGCCTTTGCGGACATGCTTCGGCCTCGCGCCGGCACCGGGCCGGAGGAGGACAGAGTAAGTTAACGATTCTGCACGATGATGACACCTGGCTCGACAAGGGCCGTTCGACATGAGGTGACCATGTCCCAGCGCGCAGACGGATCTCGCGGCCGGTGCCGCAGACGGTTTCCGCCCCCCGCGACCCATCGCCGGCCGGAAGGGACGGAACGGCGATGAACCCGGCCACGCTCGCCATCGCCTCCGATTTCGTCAAGGCAGGCATCGACAAGGCCGGCGTGCCGCTCACCGCCTCGCTCGAGGCCTATCTCTCCATCACCTTCGCGCGGTTCATGGGCCGCAGCATCGGTGTCGACCTGCTGACCGTGCGGGTGACGGCCGCGCTCGACGCCGGGGCACCGCGGGACGCCATCCGCGCGCTCGCCGACGAATGCCTGATCGCCTGCGCCTTCTTCGAGGACCGCCTGCGCCGCAACGGCGCGATCCGCCACTATGTCGGGCTCGGCCAGACCACCTACGACGCCGCCGACATGACCGAGCAGGCCTATGGCTTCGTGCATATGCGCGACGTGATCGCCAGCGCGGTGGATCGCGGCGCCGCGGAGGACGGCCGCATCCTGATCGACCGCGCGCGCAGCGGCAGCACCACCGCGCGCAACGAGCTCGCCCAGGGCAACGTGGTCATCGGCCCCTGGGCCGCGCCGCCGAAGGGCGGGCTGCTCTGGAACTGACGCGGCCGCCCGGTGGTCGTCACGGGGGCGGGGCGGGCGCTGCCCGGCGGTGCCTGGCCTCGGCGGGATGGTGGTGCCAGGCGCGCGAAGCTCCGATGGAAGAGGGCACGGTGTCAAATGCCGCCGCCCCGGCGCGCGCATTGTGGCGCGCGCCTCCAGCCGGTAAACCGCCGCTGCCCGCCCCCCTGCAGGGGCGGCGACAGGCCGGGAGCCGTCATGGACTATGCGATCGTCTGCGCGGTGGCGCTCTTTCTCATCGTGGTGACGACCGTGCTGCATTACGAGGCGCTGCGCCTCACCGCCGACCTGATGCCGCGGCTCTCGATCCGCCCCCGCGCCCGCATCCTCGTGGTGATCGCGGCCGCCCTCTTCGCCCATAGCGTCGAGATCGCGCTCTACGGCTGGGCCTATTGGGCGGCGGGCAACCACCTCGGGCTCGGGGCGATCTCCGGCGCGCTCGAGGGCACCCCGGTCGACTACCTCTATTTCTCCGCGGCGACCTTCACGACGCTCGGCGTCGGCGACCTGGTCGTCACCGGCCCCCTGCGCATCGTGGTGGGGCTCGAATCGCTCAACGGCCTGATCCTGATCACCTGGACGGCGTCCTTCACCTATCTCTCGATGGAGCGCTTCTGGCTCGATCACCGCTGAGCGGGATCGGGGAGGCGGGTCCATTCCCCGAAGCCGAGCCGGCTCTCCCAGGGCGCCGCCTGCCCCCGCAGCGCGCGGGCCGCGCGCACGACCCCGAGATGCGTGACCCAGAGCACCGGCGCCGCGTCCGCAGCGGTCTCGGCGAGCGCCGCGCCGACCCGCTCGGCGAGCATGGCGACGCTCTCCCCGCCATGGGGGCGGGCGCCGTGGAAACCTTCGGCCCAGGCGTCGATCTCGCCGCGGGGCAGGTCGTCCCACCGCCGGCCCTCCCAGGCGCCGAAATCCATCTCGGCGATGCGCGCATCGACCTGCAGTTCGAGCTGCCGGGCGTCGGCGATGCGCTCGGCGAGGCGCCGGCAGCGGCTGCGGGGGCTCGACACGATGCCGGCGACCCGCGGCAGGCCAGCGAGAAGGCTTGTCGCCGCCGCCTCGAAATCCGCCGCCAAGGGCAGATCGCTCCGGCCGTAGCAGAGGCCTTCGCCGCCGAGCGGCCGCGTGTGGCGCAGGAGGATCAGAGGCACGCCAGCACGCCGAGATAGAGCCCGAGCTCGCTCGTCTGCTGCACCGCGCCGAGGCAATCGCCGGTATGGCCCGAAAGCCTGCGCTCGAAGCTCCGGCGCATGAGGAGATGGCCGAGCGCGAGCCCGGCGAGCGCGCCCAGGGCCGCGAGCGGCGGCAGCACCGCGAGAAGCGCGAGGATCGCGAGGCCGCCGGTGGCGAGCGCCAGCCCGAGATGCCTGCCGCCGATGCCCGCCGCCATCCCGGCGCCGGCGCCTTCCGGACGCAGGTAGCGGCTCGTCGCCATCGCGGCGACGAGCGAGGCGCGGCTGGCGGCATGGC
>NZ_DAIUBO010000300.1:0-4044 GCF_036846665.1 Amaricoccus sp.
CCCGCGATCCGGGCCGAGCTGATGCGGCCGCCGATCCAGAAGGCGGCAATGATCCTGACGGCGATCGGCCCGGAACTCGCGGCGGGATTCCTGCGCGACCTGGGCGAGGCCGACATGGAGCGCTTCGCCCGGGCGATCGGCAACATGGGCAAGATCAACCAGGACATCCTCGACGCGGTGATCATGGAGTTCCTCGACCTGCTCACCACCGGCCCGGAGGTCGCCGGCGGCGAGAAGGCGGCGCGCAAGCTGCTCGCCGCGGTGCTCGACGACGACGAGGAGATCGACCGCCTGGTCGCCGGGCGCCGGCGCAGCGAGATCCGCCCCGTCTGGGAGCGCATGAACGATTCCCCGGTCACGGCGCTGGCGAGCTTCATCCAGGGCGAGCATCCCCAGACCGCGGCGGTGATCGTGAGCGAGATGCGCCCGGAGGTCGCGGCCAGCGTGCTCGAACGGCTGGACCGGAGCTTCGCCCAGTCGATCGTGCTGCGGCTCTCGCGGGTGCCGACGCTCGACGCCCCGGTGCTCGCCAGCATCCAGAACGCCATCGAGCGCGACTTCCTCTCGGTGCTTCAGCGCAACCTCTCCAAGCGCCGGCCGGCCGACCTGATCGCCGGGCTGATGAACAACATCTCCACCGAGGTCCGCGAGGGCTTCATGGGCTTCCTCGAAGCGGAGGATTCCTCGCTCGCGCTCGACGTGCAGCGCACGATGTTCACCTTCGAGGACATCTCGCTGCGCCTGCATGGCCGCGACATCGCCGGCGTGCTGCGCGACATCCCCGAGGAGGATCTGCTCAAGGCGCTCAAGCTCGGCGAACTCCAGGGCAGCGCCACGGTGGCCTTCGTGCTCGAGAACCTGCCGCGCCGCCTCTCCGAGCGCTACGTGGAGGAGCTGGCGGCATTGGAGGACGTCACCCGCAAGGAGGGCGAGGCGGCGCAGATCGAGATCACCAAGGCGATCCAGGCCCAGGCCAAGGACGGCACGATCCGGCTCATCGAGAAGGACACCGGCCTCGGCTGATCCCGCGCCGGGCCGGCCGCCGTGCCGCCCGTCCGGATCTTCCTGGAGGCATCGGCCGGCACCCCCGTCCCGCCGCCTCCGCGAGCGGCGCCCGCCCGGCGGTTTGCATCCGGTCCCGTCCCGGTTTAGGGGATGGCGGAACTTCACCCCGGAGACCCGGATGGCGTTTTTCCAGAAGCTGAAGGACCGGCTGTTCAAGTCCTCCTCGAAGCTCGACGAGGGGCTCGACGCGATCCTCGAGCCTGCCGCGGAGCCCGCTGCCGAGCCCGCGGCCGCGCCGGCGTCCCCGCAGCCCGCCGCACCGGCCGAGGCCGGTGCGCGACGGCTCGGCGGCCTCTTCGCCGCGCCGAAGGGGCGGGTTCTCGACGATGCGATGCTCGAGAGCCTCGAGGAACTGCTGATCGCCTCCGACATGGGCGTGGAGACCTCGCTCAAGGTCACGGCGGGTCTGGCGGAGGGGCGGCTCGGGCGGCGGGTCGAGGCGCAGGAGATCAAGGAGGCGCTGGCGGCCGAGATCACCGCGATCCTCGAGCCGGTGGCCCGGCCGATGCCGCTGACCGCCCGCCGGCCGCAGGTGGTGCTGGTGGTGGGGGTGAACGGCTCGGGCAAGACCACCACGATCGGCAAGCTCGCGAGCCAGCTCCGCGCCGCCGGCAAGTCGGTGATGATCGCGGCGGGCGACACTTTCCGCGCCGCCGCGGTGGAGCAGCTGCAGATCTGGGGCGAGCGGGCCGGGGTGCCGGTGATGACGGCGCAGCAGGGATCGGACCCGGCCAGCCTCGCCTTCGAGGCGATGGCGCGCGCCGAGGCCGAGGGCGCGGATCTGCTGCTGGTCGATACCGCGGGCCGGCTGCAGAACCGCGAGGATCTGATGGCAGAGCTCGCCAAGATCGTGCGGGTGATCCGCAAGCGCGATCTCGAGGCGCCGCACAACACGCTCCTGGTACTCGATGCGACCACCGGGCAGAACGCGCTCAATCAGGTCGAGATCTTCCGCAAGATCGCCGATGTGACCGGCCTCGTGATGACCAAGCTCGACGGCACCGCCAAGGGCGGCGTGCTGGTGGCGCTGGCCGACCGCTTCGGGCTGCCGATCCATGCCATTGGCGTCGGCGAGGCGATCGACGACCTGTCGCCCTTCGATCCGGAGGAATTCGCGCGGGCGCTGACCGGGCTGGAGGGGTGACGGGCTGGGTCGATGCGATCTCCGGCACCCCCGAAGGCCATGTCGTCGCCATGGGGCTCGCCCTGCTCGCCGCCGTCAGCCACGCGGTCTTCGGCGCGCTGCAGAAGGGCCGGCACGATCCCTGGCTGAGCCGCGGCGCGATCGACATCAGCTATGGGCTGATGGCCCTGCCGGTGGCGCTCTTCGTGGTGCCCTGGCCGCAGGGCGAGGCCTGGGCGATCCTGGCCGGGGCGGAGGTGATCCACCTGGGCTACAAGCTCGCCCAGGCCAGTGCCTACAGCCGCGGCGATTTCACCGTCGTCTATCCGATCGTGCGGGGCACCGGGCCGCTGGTGACGGTCGCCGCCGCCGGCCTCCTCTTCGGCGAGCGCTATTCGGGCGTGCAATGGGGCGGGGTGATGCTGCTGTCCGGGGCGATCTTCGCGCTTGCGCTGGTCAATCTCGCACGCCCGGGGCGCGATCGGGCGCCGCCGGTCGGGACGCTCGGCTGGGCGCTGCTGACCGGGGTCTTCGTCGCGGCCTATACCACCTACGACGCCTTCGGGATCCGGGCGACGCCGGATCCCTTCACCTTTCTCGCCTGGTTCTTCATGATCGACGGGCTGGTGTTTCCCTGGATCGCGCTCTGGCGCTACCGGCGCATGCTGGCGCCGCCCGAGCCCTTGCCCCTGATGCTGCGCGGGGTGACGGGCGGGCTGGTGGCCTTCGTGAGCTTCGGGGGGGTGATGCTCGCGACCCGCATCGACAGGGTGGGGCAGGCGGCGGTGCTGCGGGAGACCTCGGTGGTCTTCGCGGCGCTGATCGGCTGGGCCTTTCTCGGCGAACGGGTGGGAATGCGGCGGGCTTCCCTCGCGGTTCTGATCGCGCTCGGCGCGGTTGTGGTGGAATTCGGCTGAGGCCGGGATTATGTCGGGCGCCATGTCGGGAAAGACGATTCATCCGCTGCTGAAACTGGTGCTCGAGGTCGGGCCGATCGCGGTGTTCTTCCTCGCCTATCGGCTGGCGCCGGTGGCCGAGGGGCTGCCGCTCGAGGAGCGGCAGCTCGAGCAGATCCTCTTCTCGACCATGGTGTTCATTCCCACGATCCTCGTGGCGCTCGCGGCGAGCTGGCTCTTGACCCGGCACCTGCCGAAGATGGCGGTGATCACCGCGGTGGTGGTGGTGATCTTCGGCGGGCTGACGCTGATCCTGCGCGACGACACCTTCGTGAAGATGAAGCCGACGATCCTCTATTGCCTCTTCGCCGGAATCCTCGGCTTCGGGCTGCTGCGCGGGCAGAGCTATCTGAAGTATCTCATGGACGAGCTGATCCCGATGCGGGACGAGGGATGGATGAAGTTCACCATCCGCTTCGTGGTCTTCTATGTCGCGCTCGCGGCGCTCAACGAACTGGTCTGGCGGGTCTACGGCACCGATGCCTGGGTCAATTTCCGCACCTTCGTGCTGCCGCTCGCGAATTTCGGCTTCGTCATGGCGCAGGTGCCGCTCTTTCAGCGCTACGCCGTGTCGGATGGGCCGAAATCGGGCGCGTGACGGGCCGGCCGGGGGCTGTCCCCATGAGGACGCGACGCAAGCAGCTGAAATTACAGAGAAAATGTGTTAACGGAAATCTGCGCGCCGGAGACGGTGGACGCGCGCGGTCTTGTCGCCTGCCGGAGTCGCGGCGAAGCCCTGCGGTGGAGCCTTCGGCAGGGGTCGCGCCCCGCGGAGCAATCTCGCCACGGATTTGGCAGGCAAACCAGCGTCCCTCGCCGTCGACTCCTGTTCCTGCCCCGGCCAGGGTGTCCCCGGCCCGATCGACCCGTGGCGATCGGGCCGCGCCGGCCCTGCCGGGG
>NZ_DAIUBO010000301.1:0-4043 GCF_036846665.1 Amaricoccus sp.
CCCTCCGCGCTCTTCGACATCCAGATCAAGCGCATCCACGAATACAAGCGCCAGCTGCTCAACATCATCGAGGCGGTGGCGCTCTACGACCAGATCTGCTCGCATCCCGAACGCGACTGGGTGCCGCGGGTCAAGTTCTTCGCCGGCAAGGCGGCGCCGACCTATCACAATGCCAAGCTGATCATCAAACTGGCCAACGACGTCGCCCGGGTGATCAATTCCAATCCTTCCGTGCGCGACGTGCTCAGGGTCGTCTTCATCCCCAACTACAACGTCAGCCTCGCGGAGGTGCTGGTCCCGGCGGCCAATCTCTCCGAGCAGATCTCCACCGCCGGCCTCGAGGCCTCGGGCACCGGCAACATGAAGTTCGCGCTCAACGGCGCGATCACCATCGGCACGCTCGACGGCGCGAACGTCGAGATCCGCGAGCAGGTCGGCGAGGAAAACATCGTGATCTTCGGCCTGACCGCCGAGGAGGTCGCCCAGCGCCGCCAGAACGGCCACAATCCCCGCGCGGCGATCGAGAACTCGCCCGAGCTCAGCCAGGCGCTCAATGCCATCGCCTCCGGCGTCTTCTCGCCCGACGATCCGGGCCGCTACCGCGAGCTGATCGGCGGGCTCTACGACCACGACTGGTTCATGGTCGCCACCGATTTCGACGCCTATGCCGCCGCCCAGCGCGAGGTCGATGCGATCTGGAAGGATTCCGCGCGCTGGCGGCAGATGGCGATCCTGAACACCGCGCGCATGGGCTGGTTCTCCTCCGACCGCACCATCCGGCAATATTCGCGAGACATCTGGGACATTCCCCTTTAGCCTTGGGCCGAGCAGCTCCGGGGGACATGCGTCCATGAAGAAGGGACAGAAGAAGCCTGCGGCCGCGACGGAGAAGGGGGCGTCCCGCCTCGACGACGCAACCGTCGCGGCCATCGTCACCGGAACCCATCCCGATCCCTTCGCGGTGCTCGGCCTTCAGGGCGAGGGGCGGCTGACCGCCCGCGCCTTCATCGACGGCGCCGAGGAGGTCGAGGCCTTCACGCTCGCGGGCAAGTCCGCGGGCACGCTCGAACGCCGCCACCCTGCGGGCTTCTTCGAAGGGCCGCTGCGCATCCGCAAGCGCCAGCCGCTGAAGTACCGGGCCCGCAACGCCGGCGGCGAATGGTGGGTGATCGATCCCTATTCCTTCGGCCCGGTGCTCGGACCGATGGACGACTACTACATCGGCGAGGGCAGCCACCTGCGGCTCTTCGACAAGCTCGGCGCCCATCCGATCCACCACGAGGGCGCGGAGGGCGTGCATTTCGCCGTCTGGGCGCCGAACGCGCGGCGGGTCTCGGTCGTCGGGCCGTTCAATGCCTGGGACGGCCGCCGCCATGTGATGCGCCTGCGGCAGGACACCGGCATCTGGGAGATCTTCCTGCCGGAGGTCGCGGTCGGCGCGCCCTACAAATACGAAATCGTCGGCCGCGACGGGGTGCGCCTGCCGCTCAAGGCCGATCCCTTCGCCCGCGCCTCCGAGTTCCGCCCCGCGACCGCCTCGGTGGTCGCGCCCTGGCTCGACCACGACTGGGGCGACGCCGCCCACCGCGAGTTCTGGGCCGCGGCCGACGCCCGCCGCCAGCCGGTCTCCATCTACGAGGTCCATGCCGGCTCCTGGGCGCGCCACGACGACGGCCGCTTCCTCAGCTGGGACGAACTGGGCGAGCGGCTGATTCCCTACGTCGTCGACATGGGCTTCACCCATATCGAGTTCCTCCCGGTCGCCGAACACCCCTACGACCCCTCCTGGGGATACCAGACCACCGGCCTCTTCGCCCCCTCCGCCCGCTTCGGCCCGCCCGAGGGCTTCGCGCGATTCGTCGACGGGGCGCATCGCGCCGGGATCGGCATCATCCTCGACTGGGTGCCGGCGCATTTTCCCACCGATGCCCACGGGCTGGGGCGCTTCGACGGCACCGCGCTCTACGAGCATGCCGATCCGCGCCAGGGATTCCATCCCGACTGGAACACGCTGATCTACAATTTCGGCCGCCGCGAGGTGGTGAGCTTTCTTGTCAACAACGCGCTCTACTGGTCTGAAAAGTTTCACATCGACGGGCTCCGCGTCGATGCCGTCGCCTCGATGCTCTACCTCGATTATTCCCGCAAGGAGGGCGAGTGGATCCCCAACCGCTTCGGCGGGCGCGAGAATCTCGAGGCGGTCGAGTTCCTCCAGGCGGCCAATCGCGCGGTCTATGCCAGCCACCCCGGCACCATGATGATCGCCGAGGAATCCACCTCCTGGCCCAAGGTCAGCGCGCCGGTGCACGAGGGCGGCCTCGGCTTCGGCTTCAAGTGGAACATGGGCTTCATGCACGACACGCTGCAATACATGGCCCGCGACCCGATCCACCGCCGATACCACCACAACGACCTGACCTTCGGCCTGCTCTACGCCTTCTCGGAGAATTTCGTCCTGCCGCTCAGCCATGACGAGGTGGTGCACGGCAAGGGCTCGCTGATCGCCAAGATGTCGGGCGACCCCTGGCAGAAATTCGCCAACCTGCGGGCCTATTACGCCTTCATGTGGGGCTATCCCGGCAAGAAGCTGATCTTCATGGGCCAGGAATTCGCGCAGGGCCGCGAATGGTCCGAGGCCCGCGGTCTAGACTGGGAGCAGACGGGGATCCCGGCGCACAAGGGCGTGCAGGATCTGATGCGCGACCTCAACCGCCTCTACCGGGACACGCCGGCGCTGCACGCGCGCGACTGCGAGGGCGAGGGCTTCGAATGGCTGCTCGCCGACGAGAGCCGCACCTCGGTCTATGCCTGGATCCGCAAGGCCCCGGAGGCGCCGCCCGTGGCGGTGATCGCCAATTTCACCCCGGTCCCGCACCAGGGCTACCGGGTGCCCCTGCCCGCGGCGGGCCGCTGGCGCGAGATCCTCAACACCGACGCCGCCCCCTACGGCGGCAGCGGCATGGGCAACCTCGGCGGGGTCCTGGCCGCCGAGGATCCGCAGGGCATCGCCGCGCCGGTGAACCTGCCGCCGCTTGCCACGCTCTGGCTTGAATTCGACCCCGCTTCGTGAATGCTGGCGATGCGATAAAACCGGGGAGGGACATCATGGAAAACCACAGGCAACCCCTTGCTCGCGACGCCATGGCCTATGTGCTGGCCGGTGGGCGAGGCAGCCGCCTCAAGGAACTGACCGACAAGCGCGCCAAGCCCGCGGTCTATTTCGGCGGCAAGACCCGGATCATCGACTTCGCGCTCTCGAACGCGCTCAATTCGGGCATCCGCCGCATCGGGGTCGCGACCCAGTACAAGGCGCACTCCCTCATCCGCCACCTGCAGCGCGGCTGGGACTTCCTGCGCCCCGAACGCAACGAGAGCTTCGACATCCTGCCGGCGAGCCAGCGCGTCTCCGAGACGCAATGGTACGAGGGCACCGCCGACGCGGTCTATCAGAACATCGACATCATCGAGAGCTACGGCCCCGAATTCATGGTCATCCTCGCGGGCGACCACATCTACAAGATGGATTACGAACTGATGCTGCGCCAGCATGTCGACAGCGGCGCGGACGTCACCGTCGGCTGCCTAGAAGTGCCGCGCACGGAGGCCACCGGCTTCGGCGTGATGCATGTCGACACCGAGGACACCATCACCGCCTTCGTCGAGAAGCCCGCCGATCCGCCCGGCATCCCGGGCCAGCCGGACATGGCGCTGGCCTCGATGGGCATCTATGTCTTCCAGACCAGGTTCCTGATGGACCTGCTGCATCGCGACGCCGCCGAGACCGGCTCCAGCCGCGATTTCGGCAAGGACCTGATCCCCTATATCGTGGCGCACGGCAAGGCGGTGGCCCACCGCTTCAGCCAGTCCTGCATCCGCACCAGCTCCGATTCCGGATCCTACTGGCGGGACGTCGGCACGGTCGACGCCTATTGGGCGGCCAATATCGACCTGACGGACGTGATCCCGGAGCTCGACCTCTACGACACCTACTGGCCGATCTGGACCTATGCCGAGATCAAGCCGCCGGCGAAATTCGTGCATGA
>NZ_DAIUBO010000302.1:0-4008 GCF_036846665.1 Amaricoccus sp.
CGGCGCGGCCCGATCGCCACGGGTCGATCGGGCTGGGGACACCCGGGCCGCGGGAGGAACAGGAGGTGACCGCGCGGGGGCGCTGGTACGGTATGGCCTCCGGGTGATTGCTTCGGATCGGCGCCGATCTCCCCCGTGGCGCCACCGCGTGGCCCAGAGGATATGGGAGGGGCGGAAGTCCGGCGTCCCGGCGCGAAGCGTGGAAGGAGCCGGCGCATTCGGCCGCAGGCGTCAGAGGCGCGCCGCCAGCCGGCTGCCCTGGTCGATGGCCCGTTTCGCATCGAGCTCGGCCGCCCGCTCGGCGCCGCCGATGGCCTCGGCGGGGATGCCGCGCCCGGTGAGCGCGTCGAGGAGCGATCGCTCCGGCTCCTGGCCCGCGCAGATCACGATCGTGTCGGCGGCGATCAGGCGCGGGTCGGCGCGTTCGGGACCGTCGCTGACGATTATGCCCTCCGGTACGATCTCCTCGTAGCTCACGCCGCCGCGCATCGCGACACCCTTGCCCTGGAGGCTCAGGCGGTGGATCCAGCCGGTGGTCCTGCCGAGGCCCCGGCCGGGGCGGCCGGGCTTGCGTTGCAGGAGCGTGATCTCGCGCGGCGAGGGTTCGGGCCTCGGGCCTTCCGCGGCGAGGCCGCCGCGGGTCAGGGCCGGATCCCCCACGCCCCATTCGCGCCTCCAGAGCGCGGGATCGGTCGTCGGCGAGGGTCCGTCCTGGGCGAGGAAGGTCGCCACGTCGAAGCCGATGCCGCCCGCCCCGACGATGACCACGCGCTCCCCGACCGGCGCCCGGCCGCGCAGCACGTCCACATAGCCCAGCACATGCGGCAGCTGCCGTCCGGGGATCGCGGGATCGCGCGGGCGGACGCCGGTGGCGACGATCACCGCCCCGAAGGGTGCGAGCAGCTCCGGCGAGGCTTCGGTGCCGAGGCGAAGCTCGATGCCGGCCGCCGCGACCGCGCGGCGGTAATGGGCGAGCAGCCCCTCGAACTCCTCCTTGCCGGGAATGAGGCGCGCCATGTCGAGCTGGCCGCCGATGGCGGGTGCGCGCTCGAAGAGCGTCACCCGATGGCCGCGCCGGGCCGCCACCAGGGCGGCGGCGATGCCGGCCGGGCCGGCGCCGACCACCGCGATCCGGCGCGGGCGCGGGGCCGGCGCATAGACGAGCTCGGTCTCGTGCCCGGCGCGCGGGTTGACCAGGCAGGAGGCGACCTTGCGCTCGAAGGTATGGTCGAGGCAGGCCTGGTTGCAGGCGATGCAGGGCACGATGGCGCCGGCCCGGCCGGTCCGCGCCTTGGCGAGGAATTCCGCATCCGCGAGGAAGGGGCGGGCCATGGAGACCATGTCGGCCGCGCCTTCCGCCAGCACCGCCTCGGCGACCTCGGGCGCATTGATGCGGTTCGAGGCGACCAGCGGCACGCCGACCTCGCCCATGAGCCGCCGGGTCAGCCAGGTGAAGGCCGCGCGCGGCACCGAGGTGGCGATGGTGGGGACCCGCGCCTCGTGCCAGCCGATGCCGGTATTGATGATCGTGGTACCCGCCGCCTCGACCGCCCGCGCCAGCCGGACGACCTCGTCCCAGGTCTGGCCCTCGGGCACGAGGTCGATCATCGAGAGGCGGTAGATCAGGATGAAGTCGGCGCCGACCGCCGCGCGTGTCCGGCGGACGACCTCCACCGGCAGGCGCATGCGCTGCGCGAAATCCCCGCCCCAGCCATCGCTGCGCCGGTTGGTGTGGGGGGCGAGGAACTCGTTGAGCAGATAGCCTTCCGATCCCATGATCTCGACGCCGTCGTAGCCCGCCTCGCGGGCGCGCGCCGCGGCGGTGGCGATGTCGGCGATCTGCTTCTCGATGCCGGCGGCGTCCAGTTCGCGGGGCACGTGCCGGGAGATCGGCGATCTGAGCGCCGATGGCGCGACCGCCGCCTCGGAATAGGCGTAGCGGCCGGCGTGGAGGATCTGCATGGCGATCCGCCCGCCCTCGGCATGCACGCGCCCGGTGACGCGGGCGTGGTTCGCCACGTCCTCGCGGGTGAAGAGGCCCGCGGCGCCCGGCAGCACGGCGCCCTCGGCATTGGGCGCCATGCCGCCGGTGACCATGAGCCCGACGCCGCCGCGGGCGCGTTCGGCGTAGAAGGCCGCCACCCGCGCCCAGTCGCCGGTCTCCTCGAGCCCGGTGTGCATGGAGCCCATGATCACCCGGTCGGGCAGCGTGACGAAGCCGAGGTCGAGCGGCGCGAAGAGCCGGGGGAAGCCGGTCCCGGTCAAGCCGGGTTGGCGCGCTGGAGCGCGGCCACGAAGGCGGCGAGCAGGTCGAGGCCCGCCTGCGGATCGAGACCGGCGTCCTCGAAGCCGAGCACCGAGAGCACGGCCATGCGGTCCTTCACCTCGAGGAAGGCGCGCCAGAAGCGCCGGTCGACGCCGGCGATCGGCTGGGGGCCGCGGTCCTCGACGAGCACGAAGAGTACCTCGCCGCGCTGCTGGGTGGCGAGGATGCGCACGCCGTTGGCACTGCCGCTCCTCCCGAGCATCGCCCGGCCCTCGCCGGTCTGGGCGAAGGCCGCGAGATCGGCGAGCGACTGCACCGGGTCGTCGCCCTCGCCCCCGAGGCCGCCCGAGGAGATGCTCGCGGTGAGCGCGGCACCGGATATGACGCCCGAGCGGTCGCCGCCCGCGAGCAGGGCGCAGTCGCTCATCAGCGCGAAGGCGCCGAAGTCGCTGACGTTGAGGGTCTCGCGGTCGATGCAGAAGCCCGGCGGGCCGGCGATCACGATGGGCTCGCCGGCGACGCTTACCGTGGCGCGGCTCGGCCCGCCGGCGCCCGGCAGCCCCTCGCAGGCCGCGAGCGCGAGGCCGGCGATCAGGAGCGCGGCGGCGCGCGGCCGGTCAGAGATCCGCATAGACATGGCGTTCCGCCCGGGCGCCGGGATGGGTGACGGCGCCGAGGCGGGTCGGGCCGACCTGCTGGGCGTATTTCCAGAGCGCCCCGGAGGCGTAGATCGTCTCGCGCGGGCCGGTCCAGGCCTTGCGGCGCTCGGCCAGCTCGGCCTCGTCGAGCGCGACGCTGATCTCGCCCTTGATCGCGTCGAGGGTGATGACGTCGCCGGTGCGGATCAGGGCGATCGGGCCGCCATGGGCCGCCTCCGGGCCGACATGGCCGACGCAGAAGCCGCGGGTGGCGCCGGAGAAGCGGCCGTCGGTGATGAGCGCGACCTTCTTGCCCATGCCCTGGCCCGAGAGCGCCGCGGTGGTGGCGAGCATCTCGCGCATGCCGGGGCCGCCCATCGGGCCCTCGTTGCGGATCACGATCACGTCGCCCTCGGCATAGGCGCGCTTCTGGACCGCGGCGAAGGCGTCCTCCTCGCATTCGAAGACCAGCGCCGGGCCGGTGAAGACCTGCTCGGCCTCGGACATGCCGGCGACCTTCACGATGGCGCCGTCGGGCGCGAGGTTGCCCATCAGGCCGACGACGCCGCCGGTCTTCGAGATCGGCTTGTCGACCGGATAGATCACCCGGCCGTCCGCCTCGCCGCGGATATCGTCGAGCTCCTCGCCGATGGTCCGGCCGCTCGCGGTCATGCACTCGCCGTGCAGCAGGCCCGCGCGCATCAGCTCCTTGAGCACGACGGGCACGCCGCCGGCCTCGTAGAGGTCCTTGGCGACGTATTTCCCGCCCGGCTTGAGGTCGACGAAATAGGGCGTGTCGTGGAAGATGTCGCAGACGTCCTGCAGCGTGAACTCGATGCCCGCCTCATGGGCGATGGCCGGCAGATGCAGCCCGCCGTTGGTCGAGCCGCCGGTGCAGGCGACGACGCGGGCCGCGTTCTCGAGGCTCTTGCGGGTCACCACGTCGCGCGACCGGATGTTCTTCTCGAGAAGCCGCATCACCGCCGCGCCGCTGGCCGTGCCATAGGCGTCGCGGCTCTCGTAGGGTGCCGGCGCGCCCGAGGAATTGAGCAGCGCCAGCCCGATCGCCTCGGAGACGCAGGCCATGGTATTGGCGGTGAACTG
>NZ_DAIUBO010000303.1:0-3999 GCF_036846665.1 Amaricoccus sp.
GGGACTGGGTCGACCCGCTCAAGGACATCCAGGCGCAGGTGCTGGCGATCGACGCAGGCCTCCTCTCGCGGCGGAAGGCGGTCGAGGCGACCGGTTACGACATCGAGGAGATCGACCGCGAGAACGCCGCCGATGCTGCCCGGGCCAACGACCTCGGCCTCGTCGCCGCCGGCGCGAGCCGAGAGGAAGCCGCGCACCATCGCCTCGCGCCGCACCCAAGACGAGTAGATCTCGTTCAAATGGAAGCCGGCGATGCCCTTGAACGGCGCCTGCGCCCGCCATTCGCCGCGGCGGATCGCGGCCCAGCGCATGGCGTCGGACCACCCCGCGTCGCAGGCTATGCAGTGGTAGCGCGCGGTCTCGGGCCGGTGCTCGCGCATGGCATGACCGCCATTGGCATGACCGCCGGCGGGGCTGTCCCAGCGCACCTGGCCCCAGACCAGCACCTGATGCGTGCCGCAGCTCGGGCAAGGCACCCAGTACTGCCGCTGGTCGCTCTCGGCGTAGGCGGTTTCGATCCGGCTCGCGCCGCGGATCGTCGGGGTCGACACCAGCACGACCTTACGGTTCCAGAAGGTTACCGTGCGCTTCTTGGCGAGGTTGACCGGGTCGCCTTCCGCGCCGGCGCTGAACGGGTAGCGGTCGACTTCGTCGCAGAGCAGGATGCGGATCGGCCGGCTCGCAAGCCCCGAGGGTGCGTTGGCGCCGACGATGGTCAGGTGCCCGCCCGGGAAGCGCTTGTGCAGGATCTTGTTCGACCCGTCGCGCGACTTCGGATCGGCGATTTTGCCGACGAGGCACGGCGTGTCGCGCGCCATCGGCGAGAAGCGGTCCTTCGACCAGGCCTCCGCGTCGCGCTCGGTCGGCATGACCACCATGATCGGCGCCGGGTCCTGGTCGATTTAGTAGCCGACGGCATTCCCCAGGGCCTCGGACTTGCCGACCTGTGAACTCGACATGATCACGACGCTCTCGACGCTGCCGTCGGAGATCGCGTCCATGATGCCGCGCTAATATTCGGCGCGGCTGGTCCGCCACTGCCCGGGCTCGGCGCTCGCCTCCGAGCTCAGCCGGCGGTTGGCGTCGGCCCAGTCACTGATCGTCAGCTCCGGCGGCGGCCGCAGGATCGCCAGCGCCGTCCGTGCCGCCGTCGCCAGCCGCTCCGGTCCCGTCAGGATCAGCGGCGACGACCGGGGTCGCGGCGAGCTCGTCGAGCGCCTCGCGGACCGCCTTCCTGATCTGGTCGCGGACCCCGGCAATCGTCGTCTCCTCGTGGCAGAGCGGCGCCAGCCGGTCGGGCATCACCAGCAGCCGCGCGCGGAGCCGGACCAGCACCGCC
Organism: Amaricoccus sp.; assembly: GCF_036846665.1. Lineage (NCBI taxonomy): Bacteria > Pseudomonadati > Pseudomonadota > Alphaproteobacteria > Rhodobacterales > Paracoccaceae > Amaricoccus > Amaricoccus sp. Next base: position 1,340 of record NZ_DAIUBO010000303.1, read on the forward strand.
GTCCACGCGGCCTCCACCGCCTCGGCAGGCTGCAGCTCGCCTCGGCGGCCCTCGGCTTCCATCTCGGCGATGTCGGCCTTGGCCTTGATCAGCCGCGCCCGCTCGACGCCGAAGTCCGGCGCGCCGGCCTGAGCACGCACCGTGAGGTCACGCAGGTAGGCGACGTAGCCGCGCACCGCGGCGACGAGGTCGTACTGGCCGCGCTCGGCCTTCGGGATCACCCCCTCGCGGCTGAGCTGCTGGATGCGCCGCTCGGAGAGGTCGAGTAGGGGATCAGCCGCTCGAGCGGCAAGTCGACGACGTCCATTGGGGATCCGTGATGATGCTGGTGGGCGGTGCCCGAAACGCAACGGCCCCACCGATCAGGCAGGGCCGGAAGCGAAGTGGCCCACGTACCCCGTTTCGTTTCGAGCGGGGGCGCCGGGGTTCAGGTGCCTGTGTTCATTGGCCCGTTGCGCAAGGCGAAACGAAACGGCCTATTTTTTGGGATCTGACTGGGAAAGCCCCGCGCTGAGCGCTCCCGCATACATTTCCCGCCAAGAGGGACCCGTAAAATCAGCATTTTAGCGTGCGAAGCTCAACTTCTGCTTCATCTGGTTGCGGAGCAATGGGAACGGAAAACCACTCGCCGCCTCCTCAATCCCGCATCGCGTCCGTGCCCGCGCAAATCTCCAGCGTAAGGATTTCTCGCACGGTGATTCCGAAAAGTGAATCCCTCTCGGTGTCTCAACTCTTAATGTCTCACCAAGACGATTTCTCTTGACAGCCGCTCGAAGTATTGAGCGCGGAGCGGCCATGATCATCGGCGTCATCTCCGACACCCACGGACTGCTGCGGCCTGAAGCGGAAGAGCACCTGGCCAGTGTCGAGCACATCATCCACGCCGGCGACATCGGTAGGGGCGTTCACTACGCGGCCTCCTCGGTGATGGTGATGGTGAGCGATGCGAAATCCGGCAGGGTGCGCCGCAGAACCCGGGCGAGCCCGCGCCGCTCAAGGGCCGGCTCTTCGATGAAGGCGGCCGGCCGATGTCGCCGAGCTTCGCCCTTGGCCGCGGCGGCAAGCGCTACTGCTACTATGTCTCGGCGTCGCAGCGGGCGGATCGCCACCCGGACGGCAGGGCGACGATTCGCCGGATCCCGGCCCCGGCGCTGGAGGCCCGGCTCGCCGCCATCCTCCGCCGGCTGGTGCCCGGGGAGGACACCGATTCGCTCGCGCTGCCGGGCCGGGTCGAGGTCTACCCCGAGACCGTGAATCTCCTCCTGCCCGTCGAGCTGATGCCGCGCCTCCAGGGCCGCCTCCTGGCCGGCGAGCAGCTCGCGCGGGACGCGGCGGACCCGTCACAGGCGCGGCTTACCCTGCCGCTCCGCCTGCAGTTCCATGGCGGCCGTACCCGGATCACCGGCGGCGCCGACGCCGGCGCGCCGCCCGATCCGGTGCTGGTCAGGGTCCTGCGGGCGGCGCATGCGATGCTCGACCGGGATGCCGCCGGCGACCCGCTCCTCGCCGTCGCGCCCGCTTCGACCTACCATCGCCGCCTGGTCCGCCTGGCGTTCCTCGCCCCCGATCTGCAGCGGGCGATCCTCACCGGGCGACAGCCGCCAGGCATGACGCTCGCGAGCCTGATGGACGTGCCCCTGCCGCTCCTCTGGAGCGCGCAGAAAAGACTGCCCGACGCGTCCCGGCTGGCCTGAAGCTCCCCGGCATCGCCCCCCGAGGGTCACCTGCGCATCGCCCTGTTCCACGCATTCGCATCCCTGTTCCGGCGTAATACCCGCCCTGCTATGCCGAATCCGGCCCCTGTTCCGCGGAAAAACAGGAAAGTGCGTTTCGCGCCCGCAAGGGTCTGATTCTACGCATATACTCCACGCGTCATCCTGACGGCGCCTGCGCCGTGCCCTGTTTTGGCCCTCAAACAGCGAAAATTCCCTGTTACCGGGAAAACTCCACCTTGCATCGGACGGGAAGAGACGGGCCGGCAGGTGCGCCGTGAACCGGCCCGGATCCGGCCCGTGAAACGCGCGGCCACAGAAGAAGGCGCCGCAATAGCGCCCCTGTTTCCGCAGGTTGCGCGGCCAAAGGCGAAATGAGCAGGGTGTCGGGGGTGGCTGGCGGAGGAACGGGGACTGGGATCGAATAGTCTCTGCGCTGTAAGCTGTTGATCTTCCTTAAAGGCGGCGCCCTGCGAGGCGCGGCTGCGAACGGCAAGTTGACAAGGCAGGCACGTCAGGTCCGGAGCACCCGGTAGATTGCCGGGATCACCAGCACGGTCAGCAGGGTCGACGAGGCGAGGCCGAAGAGGAGCGAGATCGCGAGGCCCTGGAAGATCGGGTCAGTCAGGATCACCGCCGCGCCGATCATCGCGGCGAGCGCGGTGAGCAGGATCGGCTTGAAGCGGATCGAGCCCGCCTCGATCAGCGTCTCGGTCAGCGGCTGGCCGGGCGTGCGCCCGTGGCGGATGAAGTCGACGAGCAGGATCGAGTTCCGCACAATGATGCCGGCCAGCGCGATGAAGCCGATCATCGAGGTCGCGGTGAACGGCGCCGCGAACAGCCAGTGGCCGCCGAGGATGCCGATGAAGGTGAGCGGGATCGGCGTCAGGATGACGAGCGGCACCCGGAACGAGCCGAACTGGGCGACGACGAGGATGTAGATGCCGA
>NZ_DAIUBO010000304.1:0-3955 GCF_036846665.1 Amaricoccus sp.
TCCGGGCGAAGCTGTCCATCGAATCGGACATCGTCTCGTAGTCGCTCGCCTCGGCGAACCAGTTCGCCTCGTCGACCCGAGCCGCCGGCGCCAACGGCACGGCTTCGCCGGTGAACATATCGACGGTGCCGCCGTCGCGCGGGTCTTCGAGGTTCCACGACCCGTCCGGCATGACGGTGATCGTGACGCTGCCGCGCTCCTCCCACCACATGAAGGAGACGGTCTCGCCCGGCGTGATGGTGCCGGCGACCGACCAGCGGATCGTCGTCACGCCGGCAGCATCGGGGGAAAGCCAATCCTCCGGGCGCTCGCGGCCGGGCGGCATGATCTCGTCGACGAGGCAGGCTGGCCACCATCGGCGGGTGTGCGCGAAATCAGCCATCGCTACCTCCCGACGCCGGCGGCGGCGAGAACGGCCCGCAGATCGCCCAGACGAACCGCCACGCGCGTCTTGTCGCCGTTGCGCATGAACTCTGCCGCGATCTTCTTGAGGCGCTCGGCGGCTTCGCCATCAATCGCTGCGGCCTCGCCGCTCCGGTCGTGCTCAATCGCCTTGTCCGGATCGGCCGTCCGCCAGTCCGGCCACCGGCGCTTTTCGTTCTTCGTCTGCTTGGCGACGATGGCCTCGACGATGCGGGCCGGATCGAACCCGGCGCGCCATGCGCCGTCGAAGGCCAGAATGATGACGTCGATCCATTCCTCGACGTCGGTGGGGTCCGCCTCGATCTCGCGCAGTTCCTTGCGGATATGGTCGATCACGCCGGCGGCGCGCGTGCCGGGGCCGAAGGTCTTCAAGGAGAAGGCCCGCTGCCGCTCAAGATGCGCAACCAGGTCGAAGCGCGCCTTCGCCGCCGCCCGCAGATCGCGCGCGTCCTGCTGATAGCGGTTGTTTGCTTCGAGCAGATCGGTGACGCGCTGGACCCGCAGCCGCTCGCTGTCGTCGCGGCAGTCGAGCAGGTGCATGATCCAGCGCGCCAGATCGTCCTTGCTCTTGTTCATCAGCGAGCGGTGGGTGACGGTGGAAACGACGGTGAAGGTGGACATCGGCTAGATCCTCATCGGCATGAGAACGAAAAGCGTCTCGCCGCCCTGCGCCGGGCGGACGAGGGCCGGCGCACCGGCATCGCCCAGTTCGAAGATCACCTCGTCGCCGCCGGCGGCGGACAGGAGGTCGAGGCAGTATTTGCCGTTGAAGCCGATCTCGACGGGGTCGCCATCGGCGCCGGCGATCTCGATCTGATCTTCCGCACTGCCGGCATCCGGGCTATGGGCGGTGACGGTCAGGCCGTCGCCCGCGAAGGCGTATTTGACGGCATTGCCCTTGCCGGTGGACACTGTCAGGACGCGGTCGATGGCATCCGCCAGCGGCGCGCGGGCGAGCGTGTAGCGGTTCGGGTTGCCCGCCGGCACCACGCGCTTGTAATCGGGGAAGGTGCCGTCGATCAGCTTCGAGACCAGCGTCACGCCGGTTTCGTCGCCGCCCATGGAAATGCGGAACTTCACGTCGGAGATGTCGAGGCGGACAGGCCCCTTGTCCGGCAGCATTTTCAGCACGAGATCGACCGTCTTCCTCGGGATGATGATCGCCGGCAGGCCCGCCGCGCCGTCCGGAAGCGGCAGGGTCGACTTCGCGAGGCGATGCCCGTCCGTCGCCACGGCGATCAGCACCGCCGCCCCGTCGACTTCGTCCTCGTGCCAGTGGATGCCGTTGAGGTAGTAGCGGGTTTCCTCGCTCGAAATCGCGAAGCGCACGGTTTCCAGCATCGCCTTGAGCGTGGCGGATTCCATGTCGAAACTACAGGTGAACTCGCCGGCCGACAGTTCGTGGAAATCGGAGGCCGGCAGGGACGGCAGACGGAAGCGCGAGCGCCCGGCCGAGATGGTCCACATGCCGCCGTCGTCCTTGGCATCGCCGCTGCCGGCGATCCTGACCTCGCAGCCCTCGGGCAGCTTGCGCACGATGTCGTGCAGATTGTTCGCGGGAAGCGTCACCTCGGCCGCGCCGCCCTCGATCGCGCATTTGCGCGAGACGACTATCTCGGCGTCAAGGTCGGTGCCGGTAATCGCCAGCCTCCCGTCGCTCGCCCGGATCAGGACGTTCGACAGGATCGGGATCGTGTTGCGGCGCTCGACCACGCGCACGGCGAGCGCCAGGGCGGGAAGCAAAGCCTCCCGCCCGATGGTGATCGCGCCCGCCGTCATACCCCCGTCTCCGGCTTGCCCTCATAGGCCGGCAGGCCGGTCTTTTCGCGGGCGTCGAAGAGGGCATGGCGGACGTGTTCGGTGATGAACTGGTCCGGGCGGTAGATCTGATAAAACCAGACCACGGACCCGCCGGCGGCGCGGTAGCGCAGGCGGACGGGGATGCGCATCTTGTCGCCCATGAAGAAGGGCGGCACGGACAGGATGAAGATGCCGGGAACCTTGAGCGGCTGGCCGTTCGCGTCCTGATGGCTTTCTTCCCAGACGATTTGTCCCTCGCCGTTGGCAAGGGTGTGCGCGGCCTTCACCTTGCTCGCCACGTTGACCTGAAGGCCGCGCGACAGTTCGACAAGCTGGCTGGGCGTGGCGACGGTCGTCGCGAAGTCGCGTTCGAGCCAGATGCGCTCCTCGTCGGTCGGCGCGGAGAGTTCCGCGACGCGGTCCTCGAGGAAATAGGCGAAGTCCTCCTGCGTCATCTTCTGGCCGTTCATCTTGTTCCACGCCTGCCACTCCTCGGAGAGCGGGAAGGCGTAATGAACGCGGTGCTTGCCGTAATCCGGCTGACCGTCGACGCCGAGATGGTGGTAGTCGATGACGGCGGTGAAGGACGGCTTGCGCCAGTCCGCGTCGGCGAAGATCACCGAGTGCTCGGACTTGTGGCGGTTGATCAGTTCGCAGAAGGACTCGAAGGTCTGCGCCTCGGCGGTGCCCTGCTTGCGCTTCGGGTGCAGGCGGTAGCTTTCGAGCACGTTCGCGAGCGCATTGACCGCCGGCTGATCGCCGCGGTGCAGCGCGACCGGCACCTTCGCCGGCAGGCCGGTGAAGCCCTCGGGCGTGTCGATCTGGACGATCTCGATCCCCTTCGCCTCCGCCCCGAGACGGGCGGCTTCGGCCAGGTCGATGCTGAAGGGGGTGGCGATGGCTTCCGCGGCGTCCGCCGCGGGGGTGACAGTTTTTGTCATGGTTCGACCTTTCTCTGTTTTGCGCGCCTGCGGCGTCGCGGCTGGGTTCGAGGGGAGCGGACTATTCGGCGGCGCGGGGGCGTGCCTCGCGCGGGCCGTTGAACATGTCGGTCTGCTGGGGGTGCTCGGTGGAGAGCGAGCCGTCGTCGAGCACCCAGTAGAAGGACGAGCCGCGCTGCGGCTTCGGGCGCTTGGAATCGATGTCGCAGGTGATCGTGGCCGTGCCGGCCTCGACTTCCAGATTGATCTTGAGCGTGACGCTGCCCTTGACCTTCGACTTCGGGCGGTCGCCGGAAAGCTCTTTCAGCTTCGACAGCGTCTCGGTGATTTCGCTGCCGAGAACGGCCGCGACTTCGCCGCCTTCCAGCATGCCGATGATCGTTTGCGCGTCGCGGATTCGTTTCATCTTGTCCTCACGGGTGGGTTGATCCGCCGGGTTGGGCGGCGGCGTGGATGGTCAGAAGGGGATGTCGGAAGCCATGTCGCAGATGCGCGCCACGCGCTGCTCGATCTCGGCATGCCGGGCGTCGGCGATCACGAGGGCCTGCGCCTTGATCACGCGCTGCGCGTCCTCGAACATGATCACCTTGCGGGCGAGCTTCCGGTCCAGATTTTCGGCGCGCCGCTCCGAACTCTCAAGATGCCCCATCAGGGTATTGATCCGGTCCAGATGCTTCGCGATCTCGCGTTGAAGCTCGGCGATCTTCTTCGCCTCGGCGGATTGCTCGGGCACGGGCGGCTTGCGGCTGGCTTTCGCGGCCATGGTCTTCTCCTCGATTCTAGAAGGGGAT